>JBEKAW010000116.1:0-8237 GCA_050015715.1 Candidatus Krumholzibacteriaceae bacterium | reverse complement strand
GAAAAGCTCGAATAATGTACGATAAATGAACGGGTTTGGCAAGCCAAATATGGAAACGCGCTCGAGACAGACGGGGCTCCTCGGAGAGAGCAGCCAGTACATCAAGGGCGTGGGGCCCGCGCGCCAGGTGCTCCTCGAGCGGCTCGGCATCTCGACCGTCGAGGATCTCATTTCACATTTTCCGCGCGCCTACTACGACAGGCGCACGCTCGTCCCCGTCGGGAAGATTCCCCCCGGCTCGAGCGCGACCTTCATCGCGACCATCCTCGCCGTGTCGCTTCGAAGGGCCCGCCGCGGGCAGACGATTCTCACCGTCGCCGCCGGCGACGAGACGGGCGTCGTGAACCTCGTGTTCTTCAACCAGCCGTATCTCGAGAAGCTCTTCAAGCAAGGGGAACGGGTGGTCGCGAGCGGGGAGCTCGCTCTCTACAGGGACCGCCGGCAGATCGTCTCTCCCGAGTACGAGGTCATCGGCGGGGAGCTCACCGAGTCGCTCCTTCACGCGGGGAGAATCGTGCCCGTCTACCCGCTCACCGCGGGCATCTCCCAGCGCATGATGCGGAAGATCGTGATGGCGGCCACCGAGAAGTGCGCAGGGGCTATCGAGGAGAACCTCTCCGCCGCCCTCATGAGGACCTTCGACGTGCCTTCGCGGAAAGAGGCCTTCAGACAGGTGCACTATCCCGAAAGCTACGAGGCGCTCGAGCGGGCGCGGCGGCGCTTCAAGATCGAGGAGGTATTCTTCCTGCATCTCCTCCTCAAGGAGCGGCGATCCGGCATCGCGCGCACGAAGAGCCGCCCGCCGGTGGCGCCGCCCCATCCCCTCCTCGAGAGGTTTCTCGCCTCGCTGCCCTTCGAGCTCACGGGGGCGCAGAAACGGGTGCTCGACGAGATACGCGGCGATGTCGAGAAGGGAGGGCTCAACAGGCTTCTCCAGGGGGAGGTCGGCTCCGGGAAGACGGTCGTGGCGCTCGCGGCGACGATGCTCGCCATCGGCAAGGGCTACCAGGCGGCCTTCATGGCGCCCACCGAGATCCTCGCCGTTCAGCACTACGAGCGGACGAAGACCTACTGCGAGGGGCTCGGGCTCAACGTCGCCCTCCTCATAGGCGCGACGCCGCGGGCCGACAAGCAGCGCATCCAGGAGGAGGTCCGCAGCGGCTCCGTCAATCTCGTCGTCGGCACGCACGCGCTCATCCAGGAGGTAATCTCGTTCCGCGAGCTCGGCCTCGCCGTCATCGACGAGCAGCACCGCTTCGGCGTGAAGCAGCGCGCGAGGTTCGGGCAGGGGGATTTCCTTCCGCATTTTCTCGTCATGACGGCGACGCCGATACCGAGGAGCCTCGCGCAGACCGTCTACGGCGACCTCGATCTGTCGATCATCGATGAGCTCCCGGCGGGGAAGCGGCACGTGCGGACGCGGATCGTGGCGGCCGAGGAGCGCGAGAAGATCTACGAGGAGGTGCGCGACTCCTTCAGGGCCGGCCGCCAGGCCTTCATCCTCTATCCCCTCGTCCAGGAGAGCGAGCGAAGCGATTACCTCGCGGCCACCGAGGAGTTCGAGCGGCTTCAACGCGAGGAGTTCGCCGAGTTCCCGCTCGGGCTTCTCCACGGGCGGATGAGCTTCGAGGAGAAGTCGAAGGCGATCGGTCTCTTCAGGAGAGGCGAGATCCTCGGCCTCGTGACGACGACCGTCATCGAGGTCGGCGTCGACATCCCGAACGCGTCGATCCTTCTCGTGAACAATCCCGAGCGCTTCGGCCTCGCCCAGCTCCATCAGCTGCGGGGACGAGTCGGCCGCGGGGGGAACGACGGCGCCTGCTACCTGCTCCTGAGCGGGGACCTGGGCGCCGCGGCCCGCGAGCGGCTCTCGTTCTTCGCCGCGAACGACGACGGGTTCAAGGTTGCGGAGGAGGACCTCAGGCTTCGCGGTCCGGGGGAAGTCTGGGGCTTCCGCCAGTCGGGGTACCCGCAATTCAAGCTCATCAATCCGCTCAGCGATCAGAAAATCGTTCAGCTCTCGTGGGACGAGAGCACGCGGTTGCTCGAGCGCGACCCCGCTCTCTCGCATTCCGAGAACAGGGCGCTCGCCGTGTATTTCAGGCAGTACTACAAACCGAGGATGGAGCTCGCCGAGATCGGCTAAGGAGGCCTCATGCTTTCGCGAAACGACGCGCTGGAGCTCGTCACGAAGAATCTCACCAAGAAGAACCTCATCAAGCACACGCTCGCCGTCGAGGTCATCATGCGGGCGCTCGCCGGACGCTTCGGCGAGAACGAGGATCTCTGGGGCCTCGCCGGGCTCCTGCACGATCTCGACTACGAGCAAACGATGACCACGCCGGAGCGTCACGGGCTCCTCACGATCGAGATGCTCGCGGGGCTCGACGTTCCACGGGAGGTCACGGACGCCATCCTCGCCCACGCGGGGCACCGTGAGCGCAACTCCCTCATGGAAAAGGCGATATGCTGCGTCGATCCGGTAACTGGCTTAATAGTTGCATCAGCTCTCATGCACCCGTCGAAGACCATCGCGGCCATCGAGGCCGACTTCGTGGGGAAGCGGTTCAAGGAAAAGCGTTTCGCGGCGGGCGCAAACCGCGAAGCGATTGCAGGTTGTAGCGAGCTGGGTCTCGAATTGCACGAGTTCCTTTCCGTTTCGATCGATTGCATGAAGGGTATCTCCAGGGAGCTCGAGCTCTAAGCCCAAGATCCGGCGGGAAATTCATCCGGAGGAACGCGCGATGATCGTCACATGCGATGGATGCCATACCAGATACCTCCTCGGCGACGAGAAGGTCCCCGACAAGGGAATCCGCGTGAGATGCCCGAAGTGCCGCAGCGTCTGGCGGCTCATGCCGGCGGCCGACAGCTCCGTCTTCGAGACCTCATCGAGCGGATTTCTCGGAGAGGCGCCGGTCGCAGAGTCGCCGAAGAGCGAATGGGACTCGCTCGAGCGGTCGCTCTCCGCTCTCGCGGGGCGGATGGGGCAGCCGATGGAGGAAGAGGCGGTGCTCCCGGAGGACAGGCCGCAGGCGGCGACGGTGGAGAAATCTTCCGAGGATCCCGAGGCCCGCAAGAAGAAAGAACGCTCAAAGAGATTGGCGAGGGTCTTCGTCAGTGATATTCTCGTGTACAACAAGGACAAGAGGGACAAGGGCCTCGCGAGCGGCGACCTCATGACCGTGCTCGGGCCCGAGATCAAGAAAGCCTGGGAGGCGTACAAGGAGAAGGTCGGTCCCACGGTCGTCGAGTCGACCGACTATTTCCGCGACGCTCTGAACGAGATTCTCGCCGATGGGCGGAAGGTGTTCTGAGTTGTGAGCGTGGAAGGAATCTCACTCGATATCCTCAACCTGCAACCGCGGCTCCGCGACGAGTTCTTCGCCGCATCCAAGCTGCCCGGCGGCGTCGTCGTCAAGGAATTCGACACCTTCGCCAAGTTTCTGAAGGCCGTCAAGGCCGACGGGCAGGGATCCTCGAATCTCATCATGTTTCTCCCGAAGCGGAAGTTCGACGCCAAGAAGACGCGTCTCGTGCGGCTCGCGCGGCTCGACAGCCCTCTCTACATCGTCACGTCCGAGTGCAGCGAGAAGGACTACCACACGTACGTCACGCTCGGCGCCAGCGCCGTGCTCCAGCCCCCGTTCGGGAAGGGGGACGTTCAGCAGGTGCTCAACGGCCGCTCGAACGACAAGAACCCGTTCCCCCGCAACGCCGACGTCATCAAGGAAGGCCAGGTCCGTCTCGACTTTCTCATTCCGAGCAAACTCTCGCGCATCCTCGGCGTGAACCGGCTCGTCTCGTTTCTCGCGAACGAGTTCGGTTTTCCCGTCGAGGACAGCAAGGTCAACCTGCCGCTCGTCATGGATGAGGCCCTCAGCAACGCGATCGTGCACGGGAACAAGAACCGGGAAGACCTCAAGGTGCACGTGCGGATCTACGTGAGCTGCCACCGGTTCTTCGTCCAGGTGGAGGACGAGGGGGAGGGTTTCGACAGCGGCGCCACGATCGACCCGAAGGCGGAGGCGAATCTGCACAAGCCTTCGGGGCGCGGCATCTACCTCATGCGGGAGATGATGGACAGGGTGGAGTACAGGGAGGGGGGCCGCCTCCTCGAGATGGAAAAGGTCAATCCCTTCAACAACGCCTGCTCCTAGGCGTCTCCCCATTTCTCACGGACGATCTTCTCGAGCAGCTTGTCCACCTGGGCGCGTATGCGCTCGTCCTGGTCGGGCTCGAAGAGGACCTTCTTCACGCGTCCGTGCTCGTCCTTCTGGACGTAGCGGAGCGCCTTGATGTGCTCGAGCGGGATGAGGATGTCCTTGCTCACCCGAACGTCGATGAGCGCGCCGTCGAGGTTCTTGTCGGGGTGGTTGAAGGGGTGCATCCCGACCCCCCAGCCGTGCACGAGCATGCTGCAGACGATCGCGCGGAAGGTGTTCTGCTTCTGCACGGTATCGAGCTCGAAGGTGCCCTGGAATTTCTCCATCATCCCCTCGACCACGATCGTGAGCTTCTGAACGACCTCGTCCTTCGGCTCCGTGTTGAGCAGGCGGTTGAAGACTTCTCTCAGTATCTTTTCCGTGATCTGCATCCTGACCCCCTGTCGCCTCGCCTTACCCGCGCGGGCGTTCGCGTCTCGAAACCATGGTTATCCAGAGAATTCCTGCACATGCAAGAAAAAGACCAAGGGCGAGGATGAGCGCGTTTTTGCTCACGAGCCCTCCAAGCCACGAAAACAGAAATGAGGAGGCGATGAAGAAGCTTTTCGTGATGATCTCGCGGAAGGCGAAGATGCGCCCCCGCATCGATTCATGGATCTCCCGCTGGAGCTCCGATTCGGCGATGACGGAGAGGGGGGAGGCGGCGCAGCCCGCGAGAAAGCATCCGACGAGGATCGTCGCAAGGCCGTGCCCGAGCCCGATCGTGACGACCGCCGGGATGACAAGGGCGAAAGAGGCGACCTCGAATCTCTCCTTGGCGCGCGTGCCGAGCTTGAGCCGGCTCGCGACGAGGGATCCCGCCCCCATGCCGACCCCGAGCGAGAGACCGGCGGCGCTCAGGCCGAGCGACCTCCCCGCGGGGGAGACCTCCTTGATCAGCGGGAGGGCGAGCACCGAAAAACCGCCTCCCCCGATGAAGAGGAGGCTCTGGACGCCGATCGGCCTGATCAGGAGCGGGGAATTGCGGATCGCGCGAACACCCTCGAGGAGGGCCTTCGGGAGATCGGGATGGTAGGTTCTTTCGGGGGGGGTGGGAGGACGGTCCCTGAGCCCCTGGATTGCGATGCCGAAGATGAGCGAGGCGGAGATGAAGTAGCTCGCCCCGTCGAGGTAGAAGCACGCAGGCCACGAGAGGTAGTCGAAGATGAGCCCGCCCCCGAGAAAGCCGCCGATGACGCCCGCGATGCCGGCGGCCCAGAGAATCGAGTTGACCCGCAGAAGCTGCTCGCGCGGGACGAGCTCGGGAATGAGCGACGATTTCGCGGGGAGGAAGAACAGGTTTCCCGTCGCCAGCAGAAAGACGACCGCCATGACGGGGAAGAACTCGTGCGTCCGTATGAAGAGAACGGGAATCGCGCACGCGAGCGCCGCCCGGCAGAGATCCGTCACGACGAGCACCCAGCGTTTGTTGAGCCGGTCGAGAAGCGCCCCGATAACGGGGGCGAGGAGGAAGAGCGGCAGCGTCATCGCGAGGTAGAACTTCGACAGCATCATCGAGGGATTGGCGGCGAAGCTGTTGATGATCGCCATGAGCGAGAAGTTATTGAGCCTGTCGCCGAAGAGCGAGACGGCCTGGGCGGCCCAGAACATCGTGAAGAACACGAGCGGAAGCTGCTTGACGGTTGCCTGCTTCACCTTTGTGCCCGCGAGTAGCGGAGCGCCTCCTGCTCGAGACCGGCGGTCTCATCCTCGAGGACGCTGCGGTAGATCTCCTCGATCCGGCGGACGACGATCGGCCAGTCGTAACGGAGCGCCGTTTCCCTGCCGCGGAGCCCAAGATCCCTTCTCAGGGCATCGTCCCGGGCGAGCGTCACGATTGCCCGTGCGATCTCCCCGGGATCCTTCGGCGCCACGAGGAGCCCCTCGCGACCAGGCGCGAGAACCGTGCGATAGCCGGGGATATCCGAAGCCACGACCGGCACGCCGGAGGCCATCGCCTCGAGGAGCACGATGCCGAAGCTTTCCTGCCCCGTCGCGGGGGAGCAGAAGATGTCCGCCGTGGCGTAGTAGCGGGGAAGCTCATCGGCGGAGACGCGTCCGACCCAGACGATCTCGCCGCCGTGCAGGTCGAGAGGCCTCGGGCACGTGAGCGAGCGGAGCCCCTTCTCCCCGACGATGAGGAAACGCACCTTTCCATCGAGATCGCGGGCGATCCGGGGCATCGCCTTGCAGAGATAGGGAACGCCCTTTCTCGGGTCCAGCCGTCCGACGAAGAGCACGTTGATTCGCCCATCCCGGTACCGCCCGATGGGTTCGAGGCCGGGTCTGAAGCGCGTGCAGTCGATCCCGTTCGGCACGATCTCGAAGTCGCCGGGGAAGTATCGGCTCACGAAGGCCCGGGCCGCCTCGGATACCGCCATCCGGCGATCGAGCCTCGCCGCGCGCCTCGAAAGGGGTCCCCGGAAAAGCCGGTAGAGGAGGTTCTTGTCCGCCGCGGCGTGAAATGTCCCGACGATCTTCTGGCCCGCGGGCGCGGTCTCGAGCGACATGAGGGGGAGCGTCGGGACGAGCGGGCAATGAGCGTGTATGATGTCGAAGCGCTCGCGCTCGAAAATGCGCCGGAGCTGCCCGCGCAGTCCGAAGCCGACCGTCATGTTGACCCAGGCGCCGTTCACGGGAACGAGCACGTTGCGTCCGATCCGCAGGACGTTCGGATCGTTCTCCTCGACGCCCGAGTAATGCGTCGTGATGATCGTGACGTCGTGGCCGAGTCTCCGGAGCTCCCGCGCGGTGAAATGAGCCACCTCCGTCACGCCGCCGGGCCGGGGGTAGTACGACTGAGAGACAATGCCTATCTTCACGGGCTATGCCCCCCCGATGCGTCTGAAGATGCACCATTGGTCCGTGTTTTCGCGGACGAAGCGCTCGAAGGCGCCGTACACCTTCGCGAGCGACTCTTCGTCGGAAAGGCTCTCGAGATCACGGACGCCCAGTATGGATTCGACGTGAATCGTGAACCTCTTGTCTCCGAGTCGTCTGCAGTATCCTCCGACGACCGGCGCCCCCGACGCCCGTGCGAGCCGCACGGGGCCGTCGGGAACCCGGGCAGGCCTGCCGAACAGGGGCCATTCCACCCCGCCCGTGTAGACGTTTCCGTCGACGAGGAGCGCGAGAATCCCGTTCGATTGAAGCGCCTTGAGGATCTTCCGGCTCGAATCATCGGGATTGATCACTTCGATTCCGCGCTTCTCCTTGGCCTCCTTCAAGGCGCCCGTCAGAAAGGTGTTCATCTGCACCCCCGCGACCACATGCAGATTGTACCCGAGCGACTGGAGGTAGCGGGCACCGAGCTCCCAGCTTCCGATGTGTCCCGTCACGAGGATCACGCCCCGTCCCTCGGCCATGGCCCGGTTGAGATCCTCGCGTCCATCGAACTCGAACCAGCCGCGAATATCCTCGTCGCTCCAGCGGCTCGAGGCGAACATTTCGACGATGTTGGCCGTATGGAGCCTGAATACGCCGAACACCGCCGGTTGTGCGGCGGTATGCCCCGCCGCCGCGATATTCTCCGCAACCATCCTTCTCTTCCGGGGAGAGAGGACGTAGAAGAGAAACGCGCAAACCTCAACGATCAGCCTTCTCCCGGGGCCGGGAGTCGCACTCGCGAGACCTGCAATAAACCTAAAAGTCAGTTTTCCAATATGTTTCACAATTTCGGGTAGCATAGTTTCCCGCGGATGCGATTGTCAAGCTTCATAAAATGGCATGGTTCTGGCACCTTGCGGCAAAGCACCGGCGAAAGGGGTCACTCTATTGCAGCTTACAAGTGAAACAACGCTCTTCATGCAAAAAGCGATCTACTTCGTCAGTAAGCCCATCGCCGCACGGGGCATGCTCGAGCTCACCGATCGCTCTCTGCATTTCCAGGTATTCCCGTTCGACGCCTCCTTCGGGCTCAAGAGCATCGCGATCGACGTCTGCTCGATCACCGACGTCGCGATCGAGCTCGGGGACCTGCACCCGAGAGTCGTCGTCGTCGCCGGCGGCAAGAGGTACGAGTTCGTGCTCTCG
>JBEKAW010000115.1:0-8242 GCA_050015715.1 Candidatus Krumholzibacteriaceae bacterium | reverse complement strand
ACTGCGATTCGAACTGGTTGAGCTTGCACCCAAGCGTGACGATCGAGAAGGTCTTCTCCATGCTCGTACCCGCCGCCGGTGAAACGCCGGCCGGAAATGCCGAGAGGGTGGACTCCCACCCTCTCGTGTTCATTCGCGCTGCGGCCCTCACAACGGCTCAGGCGCCCGCCGGGCCCTCCCCCGCGGGTTCCCCGCCGCCCCCGGGAGTCTCCTTGCCGGGTGGAACATCGTCCTCGTAGCCCTCGTCGATGTCGTACTCGGCCGGCTCGGCCGTTTCATCGGTCCGCCCCTGCCGCGCGCCGGGCTTCTCGGCGTCCGCGCTCTCGCGTCTCGGAAACTTGTTCCGGAACGCATCGACCTCGTCGCCGGACTTGCCCTCGAAATACGCGTTCACGCTCAGGACGATTCGCTTGTTCTGCGGATCGATCTTGATGACTTTCAACGGTATGTCCATGCCGACGTCGAAATGATCGGAGGGCTTTCTGAGGTTATCGATGCCGAGGTGCGACAGCGGCACGAACCCCTCGACGTCCTGCTTGAGCTCGACGACGGCGCCGCGATCGAGGAGCCTCGTGATCTTGCCGCCGAGCTCCGTCCCGATGTTGAACTCCTTCGCGAGCTCGTTCCACGGATTTTCCCTCGTCTGTTTCATGCCGAGGCTGATGCGCCGCTTGGAGCTGTCGATCTCGAGAACGACGACCTCGAGCTCGTCGCCCTTGCGGACTGCCTCGGACGGATGACGCACGCGCTTCGCCCACGACATGTCGGATATGTGGACGAGCCCGTCGATTCCATCCTCGATCTCGACGAAGGCGCCGAAGTTCGTGAGGTTTCTGACCTTTCCCTTGAGGCGGGTTCCGGGAGGATACTTGGTCTCGAGCGCCTTCCAGGGGTCGGGCTCCAGCTGCTTGAGCCCGAGAGAGATCTTTTCGTGTTCCTTGTCGACGTTGAGAACGATCGCCTCGACGGTGTCGCCGATCGCGACGACCTTCGACGGATGCTTCACGTGGCGGGTCCACGACATCTCGGAGATGTGAACGAGGCCCTCGATGCCCTTCTCCAGCTCCACGAAGGCGCCGTAATCGGTGATCGAAACCACCTTGCCGCGGATCTTCGTGCCGACGGGATACCGCAGATCGACACCTTCCCACGGGTACGGTGTGAGCTGCTTGAGCCCGAGTGATATGCGTTCGCGCTCGCGGTCGAAATCGAGAATCTTCACCTTGAGCTTGTCGCCGATCGCGACGACTTCCGACGGATGGCTGACCCTTCCCCACGTGAGATCGGTGAGGTGCAGGAGACCGTCGATGCCGCCGAGATCGACAAAGGCGCCGAAATCGGTGATGTTCTTGACGACCCCCTCGCGCTCCTGTCCCACGGTGAGCTCCGCGAGGAGTTTCTTCTTCTTCTCGTCGCGCTCTTCCTCGAGAACGACGCGCCGCGAAACGACGATGTTGCGGCGGCGTTTGTTGAGCTTGATGATCTTGCATTCGAGATCCTGCCCGATGAGCTCGTCGAGATCGGGCACCTGCCGGAGCGCTATCTGGGAGCCGGGCAGGAACGCGTCGACTCCCATGAGCTTCACGACGAGGCCGCCCTTGATCCGGTGGTCCACGCGCGCCTTGGCCGTGAGGCGCTTGTCGTACGCGTCCTTGATGTCGTCCCAGGCCTTGATGAAGTCGGCCTTCTCCTTCGAGAGGACGATGAGGCCGTCCTGGTTCTCCATCTTCTCGAGATAGACGTCGAAGATGTCCCCTTTCTGGACGTTGGGGGCGTTGGAGAACTCGATCCGCGGAATCGAGCCCTCGCTCTTGAATCCGACGTTCACGATGATCTCGTTTTCGGTCACCTCATAGACTGTTCCCTTGACGATGTTGCCTTCCTGGAGCTCCGCGGCCTTGCGGTTTATGTCGCTGAGGATGCTGTCCCAGTCGGCGCTCTGCAAATCACTCCCGGAAAGCTCTTCCGGAGAGACCTTCTCGAAGATGTCGAGATAGTCGCGCGACTTCACGTTACGAGCTGCGTCACCACCTTTCCCTGTCGATTCTTCTCCCGCGTGCGGGAGACCCTGCTGTGCGTCAAGACGCTTCTCTTCTTGCATTGATCGATCTCCTCCTTACCAGTGGAATAAGAACAATGTATCATAGGGGCTTACGGGCGAGGACGCAAGTGATTTTTCGCGGAGCGCGCTCGATCAGGAAGGCGGGCAGGAGGATATCTCTTCGAGTCTCTTGAGCACCGCTTCGATGAGCCAATCGGGCGTCGAGGTGCCGGTCGTGAGTCCTATTCTATGGACCGACGCGAACCAGCGGGGATCTATATCGTCGGCGGATTCGATGAAGCGAGCGGGCACATCCGCGTCGACGCACAGCTGGAAGAGACGTTTCGTATTGGAGCTGTTCTTGCCGCCGACGACAAGCATGAGATCGACTCTCCGCGCAAGCTCGAGGGCCGCCTCGCGACGGGCCTCCGTCGCCTGGCAGATTGTATCCTGCACACGCAGGTCGCGGACCCGCGCGGCGAGCGCCTCGATGATTTTCTCCGCTTCCTCCCGCGCGAAGGTCGTCTGAATCACGACGCCCGCGCGCTCGAGGGGCGCGAGCGCGGCCGCTTCCGCCGCGTCCTTGACGATGATGACGCCGGCTCCCGCGTGGCCGGCGATCCCCTGGACCTCCGGATGCTCGCGATCGCCGATGATTATCACCGGACACGACTCTTCGCCGAACTGCTTGACGAAATGCTGGCTTCTCCGGACGAACGGACACGTCGCGTCGAGTATGCGGATCCCGCGCCGTTCCGCCTCCCTGATCAGCTCGGGGTGTACGCCGTGGGCGCGCACGACGAGGGTCCCCCCTTCCTCGACGCCGTCGAGAGAAGCGACCGGGCGGACACCGAGCGCCCTGAGGCGCTCGACTTCCTGGGGATTGTGGATGACGTCGCCGAGCGTGAAGATCGGCGCCCCGAAGCACGCGAGCCCCTGCTCGATGAGCCGCATCGCGCGCTTCACGCCGAAGCAGTAGCCCGCGTGGGGGGACGTGAGAATCTCAAGCTTCCGCTTCATCTTTGAGCATCCCGAGAGCGCTCCGGACCATCCCTGCCAGAACGCGGTACTCCTCTTTCCTGTCTTCCACGGGCCGGCTCGCCTGGACGCGGATCGGAGGGCCAATGCGGACCGCGAGCTTCGCGCGCCTCAGCAGACAATCGAACAGGCGGTCCGTCCCCGTGACGTACACGGGCACGATGGGCGTGCCGCTTTTCAGGGCGGTGAAACCGAGCCCGGGTTTCAGATCGCGGAGCTCCCCCGTGCGTGACCGCGTGCCTTCCGGAAACATGAGAACCGATCCGCCCTCGCCGAGAAGGCCGAAGAGGCGCTTCATCGTCTTTCGCTCCATCTCCTCGCGGTCGACGGGAATCGCATGGTACGCTTCGATGAGCCGCGCGAAAGGCCGGCTCCGGAACAGCTCCTTCTTCGCCATGAACCATATATCGCGGCTCAACGCGCAGCCGACAACGAGCGGATCCGCGTACGACCGATGGTTGCTCGCGAAGATGTAGTTTTCGCGATACCGCAGATTGCCGGAGCCCGATATCCTCAATCCGAAGAGCACGCGAAAGACCGCCCGGACGGCGCGCTGCGATATCCCGAAATAACCGCTCATCCGCGCGAACGGGTTGCGTTCGCCGTCGCGGACGGCGAGGGCGCCTATTCGCTCCGCCTCTCTCAGCACCTCGGCCTCGACGAGCGCGACCTGCGCCTCGATCGTGATACGGGAGGTGTCGACGACGAACGCGCCGGCGGGCTTGAGGAGCGGGCTCCGCGTCCGGCTCGAATCGATCGAGTCGCGCGAGGCGATGTTCTCGCGGATCGCCCCCGCGTCCTGGACGATCCCCATGCTCCGCAGCTGCCTCTCCCGCCGGTCGACGCGCGCTTCCATGTCCGCCACGAGAAAGACCTTCACGTGCGCGTGCGGAAAGACGGCCGTGCCGGTATCCCTTCCCTCGGCGACGATTCCGCCGCGGGCGCCGGCGAGCCGCTGGAGCCTGACCATTGCCTTCCGCACTCCCTCGTGGCGGCTCACCGGGGATACGAACCGGGAAACGTCCGGCATGCGGATTTCAGTATCGATGTTTCGCCCGTCGAGAAAGATGGACGACGCTCCCCCCGCCGACCGCATCTCGAGATCGATGCTCGCGGCGAGGCTGGACACGGCCTCCGCGTCTTCCGGGTCCATTCGTCTCTCGATGGCGGCGAAGGCGACCGCGCGGTACATGGCGCCCGTATCGAGGTAGGTGAATCCGAAACGCGCCGCGAGGCGCTGGGCCGTCGTGCTCTTCCCCGAACCGGCGGGCCCGTCGATCGTGACGATGAACCCGCGCAATGCCTCTGCTGCGCGTTCCGTGACGTTCATGGGGTGGCTCCGCGAAGCTTCAAGGCGCCGGGGAGCGTCAGATCAGCTCCTTGAGCGCTTCGATGAATTTTCTGTTCTCATAGGGCGTGCCGATCGTCACGCGGAAAGTCCCGTCGCCGAGGCCGAACGGCTTCATCGGGCGCACGATGATCCCCTTGTCGAGAAGCTGTTCCACGATTGCGCCGCTCCCCTGAGGCGGAACGGCGAGAAGAAAATTCGCCTGGGACGGCGGCACGACGAACCCGAGCTTCTGAAGCTCTTCGCGCACGAAATGGAGCTCGTCCCGGTTCTCCTTCACCCTCGGCCCGATCTTGTCCATATGCCTGAGCGCGGCCATCGCCGCAGCCTGGGCGATGCTGTTCACGTTGAATGGCTGACGGACCTTGTGCAGGCACGTGACGACGTCGGGGTGCGATACCGAGTAGCCGATCCGGGCTCCCGAGAGCGAGTGAATCTTCGAAAAGGTACGAAGCACGATGACGTTCGTTCTGCCCTTGAGGAGCGCGAGCGTATCCGGGAAATCGGCGGCGACGACGTACTCGAAGTACGCCTCGTCAAAAACGACGAGCACGTTCTCCGAAATGCCTTCCATGAAACGATCCACTTCGCTCTTCGAGACGTAGGTCGCCGTGGGGTTGTTCGGATTGCAGATGATGACGATCTTCGTCTTTCGCGTCACGGCGGAACGCATCCCGACGAGATCGAGACGATAATCCCTGAGGGGAACCTCCACGGCCTTCACGCCGGCGAGCTGGCTCACGATCGGGTACACGATGAAGCTCGGCCACGCGTACGCGATTTCCTCATCGCCGCTGACGAAGGCCCGCACGAGGAGATCGAGTATCTCATTCGAGCCGTTGCCCGTGAAGATCTGGTTCGGGTTCACGCCGTGATACTTGCCGAGCTCGATACAGAGGTTGTAGCAGCCCGAATTGGGATAGCGGTTGATCTCGGAAAGCTCCTCGATGATCGCCCGTCGAACCTCCTCGATCGGGCCGTACGGGTTCTCGTTCGAGGCGAGCTTTATGATCTCCCCCTCGAAGTTTCGTTCGCGGCGCAATTCTTCGATCGGTTTGCCCGGAACGTACGGTTTCACGTTCTTCAAGTGCGCCTGCATGAGATCCATTATCGCCATGACGCTGTTTCCTCCCCCTCTCGTGACAATCCCGCAAGCTCGCGCAATCTCCGTTCCTCGATCTCCGTGAGGGCCCGCATCCGTCCCGGCGCAACGTCCGAAAAGGAGAGATCGCCGAGCGCCGTGCGCCTGAGTTCCACGGTTCTGTGCCCGAAACGCGCGAACATGCGCCTGATTTGACGCTTTCTTCCCTCCATGAGGCGCACCTCAAGAGTCGTGGAATCCTCGCCGCGACCGACGATCGCCACCGTGCACGGCTTGGTCGTGTAGCCGCCGAGATCGACGCCGCCCGCGATTCTCGAGGCCGTTTCTTTCGTCACGCGTCCCTCGACCGTCACCCGGTATGTCTTTTCGATCTTGAAGCGCGGATGCGTGAGCCTGTACGCGAGATCCCCGTCGTTCGTGAGAATCAGCAGGCCGGACGTATCGAGATCGAGCCTTCCCACGGGGAAAAGCCGTTCCATGATGCCATGCTCCCGGACAAGGTCGATCACCGTTCTCCTGTCGAACGAGTCGCTCACGGTGCTCAGGACGCCTACCGGTTTGTTGAGAATGAACACCTTCGCCGGGACTGCTCGACGGACCGCGCGGCCGTCCACCGCAACCGAATCGACATCGGGATCGACGATCGTCGCGAGCCTCTCGATCGCCTCGCCGTTGATCGAAACGAGCCCCTGCCGTATCAGATCCTCGCATTTTCTCCGGGAGCCGAAGCCGGCGGCTGCGAGGTACCGGTTGATCCGGACCTTCGCGCTCATTGCCCTTTCATCCGCTCGTCGCCGCCTTCTCCCGAAGCGCTGCCCGGGGGCGGAACGAGCGGTTTGATCGTCGCCGAGTCCATCGCGAACCTGCGTTCGAGCTCCTCGAAGCTCGGCAGGTCGCGAAAGTCCTTGAGACCGAGATATTCGAGGAATTTCTTCGTGGTCGAATAGAGGAACGGCTTTCCGAGGCCGTCTCCCCTGCCGCTTATCGATATCAGCTCGCGCTCGATGAGGGTGGCGAGAACCCCTTCGCAGTTCACGCCCCGAATCGCCTCGATCTGCATGCGGCTGATCGGCTGCTTGTACGCGACGATAGCGAGAGCCTCGAGCGCCGGCTGCGTGAGCTTCGCCTTCTTCTTCCCCTTGAACAGGCGCGAGACGGTTCCGGAGAATTCGGGAAGCGTGGTGAGCTGGTATCCGCCCGCGACTTCCACGATCGTGTAGCTGCGGCTCGAATCGCGGTAGAATGACGAAAGCGCGGCGATCGCGGAGAGAACGCGCCGCGAGGAGGCGGCCCCGGTCAGCGCGGCGAGCTTCGCCGCCGAGAGCGGCGTATCGGAGGCGAAGAGGAGAGCTTCGATTTCCCGCTCGAACGATTGGTCGTCCATCTCGAAGCCCGTGTTCTCATCCATGTTCTGTTCCATTCGTCTGAATATATGAACGCGCTCCGGGCTTGTAAAGCCAGATGTCCGCGCCGTGCCCCATCTGGCGCGCGACGAGTTCGCCGAGCTTGATCATCTCGAGCAACGCGAGGAACGTGACGACGATCTCTATCTTGGTGAAGCCCACGTCGAAAAGCTCCGTGAAAAGCAGCTCCGATCTCCGCTCGAGATTCCCGCGGATCGTCTCGATCTTCTGTTCCACGGTCACCGAGTCCGGCACGACCCGGTAGATCGCCTGATGCTGGAGATTCTTGAAAACGCCCTGGAGCGCCTCCACGAGATCGAAGAAGGTGACCTCCGCCTGCTCTTCGACGGCCTCGTCTTCAGGGGGACGGACGACGGGTCTCGGAAAGACCCTCCTGCGGTCTTCCTCCTTCTCGGCGAAGCAGGTCGCGGCCTCCTTGAATTTCCTGTATTCGATGAGGTTTCGCACGAGCTCCTCGCGCGGGTCGACCTCTTCCTCCTCGAAACCTTCGTGGCGAGGCAGGAGCATCTGCGACTTGATCCGCATGAGCGTGGCCGCCATCACGAAGAACTCCCCGGCGACCTCGAGCTCGAGCTCCTGCATGATCTCGATGTACGCGAGGTATTCCCGCGTGATGTCGGAGATCGGTATGTCGTAGATGTTTATCTTGTCGCGCCTGATGAGGTGCAGCAGGAGATCGAGAGGCCCCTCGAACTGCATGAGGCGGACCTGGTACGTCATTGAAAGGGCTCCTCCGTCCCGGGCGCTGTAACTCGCGAAGTAAAAGCCGCATGAACGATTTATCTCAAGGTGGAAATGCTAGGGGAATCAGGGCTCTCTGTCAATGTTTTCCTTCAGCCGCGGGGATGGAAGGTGCGGTGCACCTCAAGGAGGTAATCCATGTCGAGCTTCGTATAAATCTGCGTCGTCGTGATGCTCGCGTGACCGAGGAGCTCCTGGACGACACGGAGATCGGCGCCCCCCTCGAGGAGGTGCGTCGCGAACGAGTGGCGCAGCGTGTGCGGGCTGATCGCACCCGGGAGCCCCGCGGCCGCCGCGTACTTCCCCAGGAGCTTCCAGAAGCTCACGCGCGAGAGTTTAGTCCCCGCGTAGTTGAGGAACACGAAAGAAGAAACGCGCTTCTTGAGGAGCTGAGGCCGTGACGATTCGAGATAGCGCCGGAGCCAGCGATCCGCGCTGCGCCCGTAGGGAACGACACGCTCCTTGTCCCCTTTGCCCCTGATGCGCAGAAACCGCCGCTCGGCGTCGATATGCTCGACCTTGAGTGCGCAGAGCTCCGATACCCTGAG
>JBEKAW010000114.1:0-8294 GCA_050015715.1 Candidatus Krumholzibacteriaceae bacterium | reverse complement strand
CCCCTGTCCGTGATGTACGTGCGGGCGATCGTGTCGACCGCGAGTCCCTCCATGCCGGGCCTGATCTTCTCGGCGGCCAGCGCAATTGCATCCCGGATCGTCTCGAAGGGCTTCATGACCTCCGCGGGCGCCTTTTTCTCGCCTGCCCTGAGGAAATACCAGGTGCGCTGTAGATCGGACACGTAGCCTTCGACCCTGACGCCGAAATCGATATTGAGAACGTGACCTCGCTCGATCTTCCGATCCGTCGGCCCCGCGTGCGCCCCGGCTGACTCCGGTCCCGTGAACACGGCGGGGCACTGCTCCCGCTCCCATGCCGTCTCGACCCCGTATCGCTTTACCTCGTCGAGTATGAACGCCGCCACGTCCTTTTCACTGAGCCCCGGCTTCATGATGCCGGAGACCTTCGTGAAGATCGTCTCCGCGAGCTCCACGGCGGCGCGGATGCGCCTGATCTCCTCGGGGCTCTTGCGGCCCCGCAGCTTCGACTGGATGCTCTCCGAGCTCACGAGCCGGCTCGTATAGGGAGTCCCGTCGAGGTACCGCATGAGGCTGAGGTACATGCCGTGGCTCAGTCCGTCCGACATGCAGTCGTACTCGGAGAAGTTCACCGCGATGGTTCTCGGGGCGAACCGATTGATATGCTCGAGGAGCGAGTCCTTGATTGATTTCGTGTATCCAACGACCTCGTACCCCCCGGTCTCCCGTATGCGAGCCTCGTCGAGGCTTCCCACGATGGCCACGGCCTTCCCTTTCGCCGGGATCATGAACGCCGAGTGCCACGTGCAGTTCGCGCCGAGGATGACCTCGAGCGCCGGGTCTCCCGTGACCTCGCTCTCCCGCACGAACGTGAGCCAGAGGTCGATATGCTCCTCTCTGAGGATTTCCGACGCCTGCGCTATCTTCTCCTTGATCATCGCAATCAAATCCTTTCTTGCCGGAGGTCTCACGTGCCACGGATGAAGTATATGGAGCCCCCGCCGTTCTGAAAAACCGATTCGAACCAATCGGGGCGCGCATCGAGTGCCGTCCCTTCGTGCCGCACTCGATCCAGGTCCTCCTGCCAGATGACGATATAGAGCGGACACCCAATGCTTCGTAGAAACGACAGATCTTCCGGTTTCAGCTGGGTGCCGGCGTAAATTTCATCCAATATCGCCCTGTACCTTCTGGTTTTGTCGCTCGTATATTTGAAGACCTCCACGATACCGAGGTCGGGGTAGAAGTCGCGGCGGTGCGCAAGAACGGGCATCAGATCGCATATGCTGCTTCCCATGACCGTCGAGTTCATCGGCGTATTGCTCTGGATCCACTCGAAAACACGCCGTTCGTCCGGGGTCACGTCGTATCGCCGCACCTCGCACGGATCTTTGGGCCTGTCGAGAACGAAGCCGCGGAAGGTGAGCACCAGCGGAACGAGAAAGAGGATTCCCGTCCATGTGATGAGAAGCGCGCGCCTCCCTCCATGCGCCCCCTCTATTCCATCGAGAATTCTCAATACTATGAGGGGAAAGAGTATGAGGAAGAGCGGAAATACGAGCTTTGATTCGTTCCTGACCGAGAGGTCGATAAAAAGATTGCATACGAAGAGCGTGATCGTCCACGTCGCGAGGATGACGAGCTCCTGCGTTCTGCCGAGAAATATTTCGGCAAGGGCTTTCCTGGCAGGGCGGAAAAGGATTGCGAGCGGCAGAGCGATCGTGATGACGTTGTTGATACCGAAGTGCAGGAGACTTCGTAAGCCGCCCGTCTCGCCGCCCCCCGTGAGAGAAAGCACATACGGGAACCCGCAGACACCCGCGAGGATCGCGGCGGCAGGAAGGCCCAATGCGTGGAAGACCGGGAGCTTCGCCTCGCGACGGAGAAGGCGATAGAGGACGAGGAGCATGCCAGATCCGATTATCGAAAGGATGAGCGCCATCCCCACGACCACATGGAAGAGGAGCGTTCCGAGAACGAGCAGGAAGGAGGCGACGAACGCCTTCGCGGCGAATCGCCTCTCGAAACCGACCGAGAGCGCGATGACGAAACAGAAGAGGAACACGTTGAGCGCGAATGCGAACGCCGTGATTGTGAGGAATTTGTCCAGGATGCTTACCATATAGTTTCCGAGCGGACCCATGCTCTCGAAGGGGCTCAGGAAGTTTATGACGCGCCAGCTGTTGATATCGATCTCTCCAAAGAGACGAACAAAATCATGCCATCCCTTTTGCTCGCCCACGAGACACCGAGCAAGGCCCAAAGGCCACAGAATCCACGCGGCCGATACGAGCCCCGAAATCGCGAAGATCGGCGCCGCGATGAGATCCCTTCGCCTTTTCGAGAAGAACGAGGTCAAGCGGAACACGAGGTACGGAAAGACGACCGCAGTCATGATGTTGAAAAGGCCGAGAGCCGGAAAGATGTCGAGCCCGGTGAGCTGCTTCGTCGCCGCGATGAAGAGATGATAGATCCACATATAGTGGATCGGGATATTGGGAAAGAGCGGTTCCTTCGGCGGGATGCCGCGGTCCACTATCTCGCTCAGAACCGATGCATGGTACCAGGCGTCGGAACGCATAAGAAGGGACGGGTTGATCGCGAAACTTGCGAGCACCGCTCCGGCGAAGAGAGCGCAGGTGATCACAATCGTGCGCGTCGGGCTCGGAGCGGCGCGCTCAGCCAAGCGCGCCTCCTTGATCAGACCGATCGCAAGCAGCGCAAGAAGGGAGAAGCACGCCGCCCTCACGGCTCCCTGGAGTGAGCTCCCCGCCGCGTGAAAGGCGAGCACGACGAGCGTGAGAACGATCGGGCTTATGAGAATCGGGAGAAAAACGTCGTCGAGGCCGGGTCTATCACGCTCGCCGAGAAAGACGAGAAACACGAAACCCGGAAGGACGTACGCGAGGAGAATGCCCGCGACGAGCTGCACCGCAGGCGGCACCGCGATGAGAAGCGGCACCGCGCTCGCGAAAAGGGCGGCGAAGATTATTCCCTTGAAAGCAGGCAACTTCATACAATCGTGGAAAGTACCGCAAATCGCATGCCATGACAATACTATTCGCGAGGAAACGCCGTGGGGAAGGCTCTCCCGGGCCCATTCCCGATATTGCTTTGCTCCTTGAAAATACGTATACTTCTGCCACGCGATGGACAAAAAGCTCGTTCAGAGGATCCGAAAAAACGTGTCGGGGGCGGTTCTTCCGGGAGAACCCCTGGCGCTTCATACGACGTACCACGTCGGCGGCAAAGCCGAGGTTCTCGTGGTCCCGCGGGATGCCGACGATGCCGCTCGAGTCTACTCCTTCTTGAAGCGCGAGGGCGTTCAGCTCGTCGTTATCGGCGCGGGCTCGAACGTCATTGCGCCCGATGAGGGGATCGACGGAGTCGTGCTGCGGACGGCGGCCGCATCGGCGCGGATACTCTTTCTCGGCGGCCGCAGGGTCAGGGCCGATGCCGGCGTGCCGCTTCTCGATCTTGTACGGGCGGCGGCGGCGCACGGGCTCTCTGGCCTCGAGCCGCTCGCGGGCATTCCGGGAACGGTCGGCGGGGCGGTCGTGATGAACGCGGGTACGCGCGACACCGAAACTGCTGAGCTTCTGGGCCGTGTCGAAGTGCTGACCTCAACGGGGCGGAGGCGGATGTTCGCGGCTGCGGAATGCTCGTTTGGGTACCGCCGGAGCATCTTTCTCGGAACCGATTGGTTCATCCTCGGCGCCGAATTCAGGCTCGGGCGCGGCGACGCCGCCGCGAGCATCAAGATGGTAGATTCATTTCTCAAAGAGCGCGAGAGCAAGTATCCGCTCGATCTCCCGAGCGCAGGGAGCGTCTTCAAGAGACCGGCCGGGGATTATGCGGGGCGCCTCATCGAGGAGGCCGGTTGCAAGGGGATGCGCATCGGCGACGCCGAAGTGAGTGAACGCCACGCGAATTTCATCGTGAACCGCGGGGCCGCGAAGGCGCGCGACATCATGGAACTCATCTCCGCAATCCGAACCCGGGTTTTCGAGAAGAGCGGCGTATATCTCGAGCTCGAGCAGATTCCTATTCCGTGAGTGCTTCTTCTATTGACCGATCCGGGCCCGCACGTCTCTCAGCCTGTTCGACAGCTTTTCCGCGAGGAGCTCCACTTCGGCTATCTTGAAGCGCCTAATCGCCACGTAGTAGGCGACGAGGTACAGAGTTGAGAACGACACGGCCCGCACGACGGGATTGAGATCGATCCAGATTCCCACGAGGAGCGCAGGAAGGGCAACGACCGCGCACCAGATCACCGTAATGATCTTCCTCCACAGAAACAGCTGGCTCAGGGAAATCCGGTAGAAGTGGAGTATTCGGCTTCCGAGGTACACGGCCATGACCGTTTCACCGAGGATGAAGGACACCGCCGGCGTTACAAAGCCGAGGGGGCGAAGCAAGACGACGAGCATGCCGACGTTGACTGACAGGTCGAGGATGCTCCCGAAGATATAGTATTTGTTCTGGTTGATCGCCCTCAGCGGCGTACCCATGTCGAAGCATTGGATTACCATCAGGGTGAGGTAGATCCGGAAGAGGGGCACGGCCGCGAGGTACTTCGCCGTGAAGAGGGTCTCGATGAAGGCGTGCGCGTAGCAGAAGAACACGGCGTAGACGGGAAACACGAGCGCGCAGAACACCACGTTCGCTCGCCGCCACAGTTGGAGTCGCTCAGCTTCCCCGATCTGGGTCATTTCCGGAAACAGGACATCCATAACGCTTCTCCGGATGATGTCCATGATCGGAATCTGCCTATTGCCGTTCGCGTATACCGCGAGTCGTTCGACCCCCATCTTGATGGAAACGAAGAGATTCGCAAGCTGGCTGTTCACCTGGCTGATCACGACGGAAGAGCCGAGAGGCACGATGTACCTGAGTTGCTCCCTGAAAAGCCCGCGGTCGAGACGCTTCGTGAATACATTCCGGAGCGCTGTGAGCACGAAAAGGCACTTGACGATCTCGACGGCGACAAGCGTCCAGATCACGGTCATGACGTCGCGGCTCAGCCAGGCGGAAGCAATGAGGGCGGCGGTTCGCACAACGACACGTCCCGTCGAGTAGTAGAGCACGTAGTCGGTGCGCTTCTTCCCCAGAAGGTAGCTCTCGAAAAAATCGCAGTTGAGGTAGAAGAAGATGAAGGCGAGGAGGGGCGCAGTGAAATTGTAGCTCGTTTTGGCGAGGATGAGTCCCCGGAGAACGTAGACGACAACGATTCCGAGACAGCTCGCGGCGAAGATCAGGAGCGCCGTGTGCGTGGCGCCCTGGCGCTCGCGATCCGGATGCTTTGGGATGAAGTAAATGAGGTTCGTGTTGATGGTGAATTCGATGAGCCCCGAGATGAGCATGCCGTAGACGATGAACTCCTGGTACTGCCCGTACGCCTGAACGTTGAAGAGCCGGGTAAGAAACACCGGTGAGAGGAGCATGACGGCGTTGTTCAGCACCCTGCAGAAGATGAGAATTGTCGCCCTCTTCGTGATCGATGCCACCTTGCTACCTCACCCTAATCGTGGTCACCGCGGCGCCGCGGTAGAAATCGTCGTCCGTGAGAATATCCCTGAGAACATAGTTCGGATACTGGGGCCGATCCGCCATTTTGAGGAAGATGGTATAGGTGCCGGGGGAGACGTCGCGAGGAATCTCGACCCGCACGCGATCGTGCATCTCGCGGAGCAACGGCCAGTCATCCGGAGGCACGATTCCCCCGAACGGCTGGAAATCGATCCGGAAACGATAGCGGTGGCCTTCGGCCTTTTCGATGATTTTCCGGTACGGCTTGCCCCACGACTCACGGTACAGCACGTTCTTCGGGAAATCGGTTTCGAACCGGAGGTACGCGACGTAGCTCGACAGGGGGCAGTGTTCCGCCGCGACCCATGTGATGTCGACGCCGACGGTATCGCCGGGCGCCGCCTCGGTCCGGTCCGGCAACGCCTCCTTGATGCGGATTCCCGCGATGCCCGATGGCGCGAGAAGGCTCGCCGCTTGCGAATCGAGAGAATCGCCGGCACCGGCAACGTGCTCCGCCTCCCGCTCGACCCCCGTGCACGCGGGACCGGCCACGAGCTTCGCCAGGGTGATTCCGTCGCGTTCGTACAGTATCCTGAACGGGCTCGTCGGCCCGTGGATCCTTCCGGAGAGCGCGAGTGCTCCATCTCGATCGGGTTTCCAGTACATCGTCTCGACGTACGACGGGATCCGCCCGTTTATGACGAGATACCCGGCGCCGTACGAGTCGAGGATTCTCCGTATCTCGGTCATTGACACGCCCGGGCGAAAGATCTTCCTGCAGTTCGTGATGCGCTCCACCGCGGTCGAATCGTTCGGAATCGAGTGCTGGTCGAAGGGACAGATCACGTAGTCGTCGGTGAAGGCCGGTATGCCGAAGCTCGTGATCGGGTCGGATGCGACGACGCTTCCCGGCACGCAGTGTCCGTTCATGAATTCGAAAAGATCGGCGACGTTTCGGAAGCTCTGAGCGTGGAGCCGATTCGACGCACACGTGCCGTACGCGAAGCCGGACGGAAGCTTTGCAAGCGGATATCCGAGGAAGATCGCGGCCGCTGCAAGCCCGATGACCGCCCGCCCCGTCCCGAACCCCGGGTCCCTGCCGCGAAGCTTCTTCCAGAGTTCCGCGAGCAGGTACGCGCAGACGATCATGGACGGCACGGCGAACTCGAGCCGCATGAGGAGATACGACATTTTCCCGAGAAGAAACGGATACCACAGAGGGATGAACAGAACTGCATAGATGGCCAGTGTGCCGTGGAGGAGGAGCATGAGGGTTCTTTCGAACCTGGCGCGCCTCCAAAGTATGAAAACGGAAACGAGAGCGAGCGCGCCGAGACATCCGGCCGTCTCGAAGAATACGACAGGGTTCATGACGTAGAGAGTCTTCGTGAAGAAGAGCACTCCCTGGACGCGCGTATGCAGAGAGTTGTTGGGTGCATAGTCTCTCGCGTAGCGAAGGAGCAGGTATGGCACGTTCGGGAGGATTGCCGCCGCGAAGAGACATGGGATTCTGCGCGCGAGAAGCTCGCGCCGTTCGAGCGCCGGGGCCGTCACGAGGCTCGAGATCGAGAAGACCACGATCATGAACGATGCGGCGGCGAAATGCGCGATGTGAGTGCCCGTCGCCGCCAGCAGCGAAAGCGCAACGATAGCGATATATCCGGGACGGGGCGCAATGAGGTAGCGTGCAATGAAGGCGAATGCGAGGACATAGAACGACTTGCCGAACCAGTACCCGCTCGCATTGTAGACAAGCTGGTAGCCGGCGAGCCCTCCTTCGTAATAGAGCACGACGAGAATGGCGGCGACGAGCCCCATCGCCGCGCTCTCGAAAAGGACGAACGCCGCGCAGTACAGCGACAGTATGAAGAACGTGGATCCAATGAGCGCTATGACAGGCCAGATCGCGGCGACGTCCGGGGAGCCCGTGAGCGAATTGATCGCGCCCCAGAGCGCGTGAATCATTCCCTTTCTGATGTCTCTCGTCAAGGCGCCGCTCTCGCCGTAGTAGAAGCGATCGGGAAAGGCCTGATGCGTGACCGATATCGTCCGTATGTATGCGATATGGTCTGGAGAGTCGGACGTGTAGGTAAGGGGATCCCCCGTTTTCAGTATCAGTATGCCGGCGATCACGATGAGGGCAGCGCAAAGGACCGGAGCGACGCTGCTCTTCATCGCGGGGAAATGGTCCGGAAGGATTTCGGACGCATCGGGCACGCGGGGCGGCCAGAGCGAGAGAAAGACCACCATCGCGGGAATGACGATCCTCACGATCCTGATGTCCGCGCCGGCAAGGGCCAGGATAAAGAGTATGACGAAGGCAAGCGCTGTCCCGAAAGCGAACGAGCAAACCACACGGAGGAATCCCCCTGCCCACGGCACAATCCGCCGGGAGAGCAACCAACCGGGGGTCATGACGAGGTACAGGAAGAACAGGACGAAGAGGAGACGATGAGAGGGCACGAGCGCCGGGAGAAAGCTCAGGATGACGAACAAAGCCGTTGCCACGAGGACCGTGACACGCTCGACATTCCTGTGAGGCATTGCTTCTTTCATATTCACGCCGGACTCACGCGCGGCTATGGGGCATCGTTGGCGCGTTCGCCCGAACCGGTTCCGTGCCCGGCGATTGTGTTCATTCTCTCGAAACAATGATCGGCCAGCATCTCATGGCCCCCCTCGAATATCGTGATCGATGCATATCCGGTGCCCCGACGGAACACCACGCGACGGCCCTGGATCGTTTCGGAATCGGCATTGCCGGCGCGGGGGGGGGGGGGGTGACT
>JBEKAW010000113.1:0-8330 GCA_050015715.1 Candidatus Krumholzibacteriaceae bacterium | reverse complement strand
GCGATTCTCGTTGATTCATCCGCAATACAGGTCTATACTGAAATGCGGCACATCAAGGGGGAAAGAACATGAAAAGACGGAATATCCGCTTCACGATTGCGGTTGCTTCGATCGTGGCTCTGTGTCCGCTATCGAGCGCATCGGGAAAAACGTGGCACGTGCGGCAGGATGGCACGGGGGACACGAGCTCGCTAGCCACCGCGATCGCCTCGGCGCAGGCCGGGGACAGCATTCTCGTCGGCCCCGGCTCATACACCACCGACGGCGGGTATGTCGTGAACAAGCCCCTGCACATCGCGAGCGAGCAGGGGCCCACGGTCACCACCATCAGGAACTTCTCGTGCATCGGCGTGGGAGGCCCGTGCCTGGGATCGTGGGGCTTCTGGGTGCACGACTTCGGCGGCTCCTTCACAATCCGCGGTTTCACGATCGAACGCAACGGCGACTGCCAGGAACTGATCTGTCCGGCCTACGACGGATGCGGCATTGCAGTTCACGACGCCTCGGGAATCGTCGCGAACAACATCATATATGATAATAACGACCAGGCCGCCGATGTGAGGGGATCGTGTTCAGTCGTGTTCGAGGGCAATCTCATTCGGGGGAACAACGCCGTTGGGATATCCGTCCTCGAAGGCGCCACGGTCGAGATTCGATCGAACACCTTCTCCGAAGGAAGGCAATACTATTCGACTCATGTGGAGATCTTCGACGCCACGTCGAGCGTAAACATTCACCACAACATATTCGCCAATTCGCCGGGCAAGGGTGTCAAGAATGAAACCCCCGGCGCCACCGTCATCCTCGAGTGCAATGACTTCTGGAACAACGCTCAGGGAAACTGCGGGGGCGTGCTCGTGGATCCCGTGGGTACGAACGGCAATATCGGAGCCGATCCGCTGTTCTGCGGGGTGCCGGGAAGCGGCAACTTCTATCTGCAGTCGGGCTCGCCGTGCGCGGGGCCAAATGTGCCGGGGGCATGTTCGGGGCAGGGGATGGGATGCTACCCGACGACGTGCACGGTCGCCGTCAAGCAGCAATCGTGGGGTTCGATGAAGTCCCTGTTCGAGAACCAAAAGAAGTGAAGCTGGCGACCCCGCCGGGACTCGAACCCGGAACCCCCAGCTTAGAAGGCTAGTGCTCTATCCAGTTGAGCTACGGGGTCGCCTTACCCTCAAGAGCCCTCGCGTTACGCGGTTCGTTTCGACGTTCGCGACCGCCTGGTCGTTTCGGTAAGCGCCAAGGCTCTATCATCTTCTCCGAGCGGGAACGTCTTATTAGAAATCCGTTGCTCTATCCATTGAGCTACAGGCGCAATAACGGCTATATAATGTTTGCGCGCGCGGCTCCTGTCCAGCTTTTCCTTGTCGCCACCCTGAGCGGCCGTCATTCGTGCGAGCAATCGCCGTTTCGCAAGAACTCTCGTGTCATTTCTGGCTCCGAGAGAGTCCCACCATACGAAGGATTACCCTCAAAGTCGAAAGCACCACTCACGGAGGTGGACGCCATGTCTATCAATCCCCGCAACGCTCTTCGGGCAGCGCCCGGATTGCGTCTCTTCTTCATGCTCGTCGTCGTTTCTCTGGCCTCGCCCGTGTGGGCCGGATGGCTCCCGGATGGTCTTCCCGTATGCATCGCCCCCGGCAACCAGGGCAGCCTCGTCTCGGCGCCCGATGGCCTCGGAGGCATGCTCTGCGTCTGGCAGGATTCTCGCTCGAGCCAGCTCAAGATCTACGCACAGCGTGTCGACGCGAACGGCAATCTGCTCTGGACGACAAACGGCGTCCTCGTTGGCTTTAACCCGAGCTACCATCCTTGGATCTGCCCCGACGGCGCCGGCGGCGCCTACATCACCTTCAACACCACGACCGACGTGTACTACGGAAGCATATTCGTTCAGCACCTCAACGCTTCCGGCGGCCTCATGTGGGGTTCCCTGGGAGTAGAAATCGTCGCAGGCAACTCTTTCATGGACAACTCTCTTCCCGTCTGCGCCGCGGACGGCCTCGGCGGTGTTATCGTGGCATGGGTCCAGCAGTATAACCCTCCAGCCCTGCAGTACCAGGTCGTCGCCCAGCGATTGACCTCCGCCGGAGCGCTCCTCTGGAGCTCCCAGGGACACCTCGTGGGGAACGACATAGGCGAGGCGGAAGAGCTCGACATCGTCACCGATGAGCCGAGCAACGGCGCTATCCTCGGATGGATAACGTCGGCGGGCACCGGCACGGTCCAGAGGGTGGACCTGAGCGGCACTCCGCGCCTGGGCGGGACCGTTGGCTACAATCTCGGCCTCGTGACTGCGGGCTCGCGCGTGCGCGTGGCCGATCGTAAGCGCGTCACCCAGGGAGCCTACATAATGAGCCGGTGGCGGGGCGGAATGTTCACCCAAGATTTTCTCAGAATCACGGCGATCGACTCGGTCGGCTATGCGTTCTGGACGAGGGATGTCTACGGCGGCGGGTATTCGTCCCCCGAACCGGGGAACGACTACCGGCTCGTCGACAATGGTCTGAACGGCGTCTGGTGCGCGTGGGATCGGGTGAACGAAACGGGCGGTCTGGGGGTATATGCGCAGATGCTCGAATCCGACGGCACCCCCGCATTCGGCCAACCCACCCAGGTCTCGGGCGGAACAACGGGAAACCGTTGGCCGGACGTCGCGATCCAGTATCCGACCTGGAATCTCCTCGTTTCGTGGGTCGACGTATCGAGCGGGACGCCTCGCCTCAAGTACACGTACGTCGAACCGAGCATCGGCTATGCGCGCCCTGAGGTGCTCGTGCCGGGCGGTTATTCGAGCCAGCGCCCGTGCATTGTGGCGAAGTATGCGTCCGGATCGAAGCCGATCATCTCCTGGATGGACCAACGGGTGCCCGCGGGACAGATACATATCTACGCCACAGGGCTCGAGACGAATGGCGATCCGACGCACCCCAATCTCGTCGCGGCGGCGATAAACCCCGCGACGGAGCCCGGCGTCGTGGGGAGCGGACTGAACTCCTTCCTCGTCAAGGTCAGGAACACGGGAACGTGCGCCTCCGACAGCTTCTGGACGACGATATATCCGAATCAGGCGAGCCCGCCGTCGATCGGGGACCCGGTGCCGCCCGGAGTCCAGCCCGTTCACTGCGCCCCTGTCAACGCGGGGGATTCGATCCTCGCGGAGGTCAAGATCACGGCCCCGCTCACCGCCCAGACATGGTCGATGTGGGGCTTTGCCGACTATCTCGGGCAGGTGGATGAGTTCGGCCAGGAGAGCGACAACATCTTCGGGCCGAGGAGCTATCAGTGGATCGCCCTGCCGAATCTCAGCATCGCGCAGGTCGCCGTGAGCAACAGCGCGCCATATCCGGGGCAATACATCACGGCGACGGTGAAGGTGAAGAACAACGGCTACGCCGCTGCCGCGAGCTTCTACATCGACTATTACATGAATCGCGCGAGCGCCCCGGCACCCGGGACGACCGGCGACCAGAGGCACCTCGTCGCGGGCCTGGCCGCGGGAGACTCGGTCAGCTGGACAATTGATCCCGTCACGAGCGACGTCTTCGCACAGTGGGCGGGCTACTTCCGCGTCGACACCGAAAACAACGTCCAGGAGATGAACGAGAACGATAACCTGGCAGGCCCATACTACATCAACTGGCGAATTCCGCCGGAGAGCGGTTGGCCGGTCACTTCGGGCGGCGGCTTCCATTCGTCCCCCGTGATCGGGCAGCTCGACGACAATCCGATGACCAACGAGGTCGTCATCGGAAGCGACGATGGAAAGCTCTATGCGTGGGGAGCCGACGGAAAAGCCGTCGCAGGCTGGCCCGTCACTCTCCCCGACTCGATCCTGTCGTCCCCGGCGCTCGGCGACATCACGGGGGATTTCCATAACGAGGTCGTCGTGGGCTGCAAGAACGGCAAGCTCTACGCGTACGATCGCCACGGCGTCAAGCTCTGGGAGTACACCGCCGGCAGTCCCGTGAACACGACTCCCGCTCTCGCCGATCTCGACGGCGACGGCAAGCTCGAAATCGTCTTCAGCGCGGGTGGAAACCTCTACGCTCTCGAGGGGAACGGGAGCCTCTATCCCGGTTCGTGGCCTTACTCGGCGGGAGCGAACGGCATTTTCACTTCCCCCGCGATCGGCAACGTCGACGGGACGGGAGGCCTCGAGATCGCGGTCATCGCGCACGGATACACGAAGCCCGTGGCTTCGAAGGTGTTTCTCCTCAGGCCGACCGGAGCCCTCTACAGCGGCTCCTGGCCAGTGACCGTCGATACGGTCATCGTGGCCGATCCGGTCCTCGGAAACGTCGCGAGCCCGAACACCGACCTCGAGATCGTGGCGGGCGGCATCAACGGCAAGGTGTACCTGTGGAAGCCGACAGGCGCGGCGTGGACGCCTCCTCGCGTCACGGGAATGATAGAGACGTCCGCCGCTCTCGCAAATATGGACAGGGACGATCTTCTCGAGATCGTCGTGTCATCCCGCGTCTATGTGGGTACGTTCCCTGCTCATTGGGTGTCCGTCGTGACGGCGATCGACAATGACGGGAGCATCATTTCCAGTTGGCCGAAGGGCGCGGGCACATGGACCGGCGGCGGAGTGCCCATGCCGTCGGCGGTCATCGTCGGCAACGGCGCTGGCAACGTGATCGAGGGGAGTCCTGCTCACAATCTGTACGCGTGGGACGCCCGGGGAAATGCCATGTATGGATTCCCGATAAGCGCCGGCGCCGCGATCCTCACCTCGGCCGCCGTCGGAGATCTCGACGGCGACGGTTGGTGCGAGCTCGTCGTGGCGGCCGCCAATGACTCGGTCCGCTGCTTCAAGCTGTGCTCGGACAGCTACCCCGTCGACGACCTTTGGTGGCCGATGTTCAGGCACGACCGCGCGAGAACGGGATGCTACGGCTTCGTCGTCCCGACGGGAGTCGACGGGCCCGGGACAGTGACGCCCGCGGCCACCTGCATACGCTCGGTGTATCCAAATCCGTTCAATCCGACGGCGCGAATAGTCTTCGAGCTCCGCGCCAGTTCGCCCGTCGAGCTTGCGATCTACGACGTGTCGGGCCGGAGAGTCGCCGTGCTCGTCAGCCGCGAGCTGGATGCGGGAAGACACGAGGTGTATTGGAACGGAATGACGGTTGATGGAACCGCCGCCGCTTCGGGCGTCTATTTCTGTACGCTGAAGGCGGGAAACCTTGTGGAAACGAGGAAGATGGTGCTCCTGAAATAATCCCTTGGGCCGCCCTAGAACCACCCGAGGTCGTTGAGCTCTTTGATATCGCACCGAAGCTGCTCGTGCATATCCCGGAGGTCGTGCGCGTCGCGCTTGAGCCGCGCGGCCCGTTCCTCGAGCCTCTCAGCTTTGTGCTCGAGCCGTGCCTTCTTGCAGCCCATGTCTCGATCGAGATCGTCCGAATCGTAATCGGATGAAAGGAGCTTGAGCGCTCCCGCGGCCGCGGCGAGTCCGAGCCGGGCGCCCTCCGCGCCGACCTTTGCCGCCTCGATGCCGATCTCTTTCCCCTGGTCGACGATGCTTTGGAACGTGTCGTAGTAGTCCTCGACGAGGCGCTGCTGAGTGCGGTTGAGGCGCACGGCTCTCCCGTCCACGATGAGCTCGTGTGCCTGCGTGATCTCGACCGTGGACTCGTTGTGGGCGTGGCTGTAGAGGATCGATCCGCCTTCGAGCTCGACGCTCACGTCCTCGCTCCGGAAAAGGATGTTCTCCTGGTTTCCCCTTTCGCACGCGTGCCTGTGGGCGTAGGCGAGCGGAGCCGCGAAGACGAGCGTCGCCAGAGCGACGGCCGAAAAGATGGCAATGGCTCTCATTGGTGTTCCTCCTCGCATGAATGACCGCCGGGACATGATATTTCTCTTACGTTTCTTTGGCCGTTCTTGTTTCATGCGCTCCCTTCTTGCTCGGCCGGGACCCAAAGGGAAGTGTTTCCAAGAAAGGCATTTCCTGAGATAATGCGGCTGAAGGAGCCGGCTTCGAGACGGAGGCCGGGGGCGGCTGTGCAATTCACGCAAGGCACACTGAAACGCGGCGTCTCGGCGCTCGTCGTGGGACTCTCGCTCGTCTATGCGATTCACATGACGGCGGTCGCTCCCCGGTGGCTCGTCGATGACTCCTACATTGTCTTCAGGTACGCAGAGAACCTCGCGCATCACGGCGCCCTGACCTGGAACGTGGGGGAGAAGCCCGTCGAGGGATACACGGGCGCGGCCCTCCCCGTGCTGCTCGCGATCGGGATGAAGCTCGGCATCCCGCCGGCCGCGGCCGCGCACGCGCTCGGCGTTTCTTTCTATTTCCTCGGCGGCGCCCTCATCCTTCTCGTTCTCGGCGGCTTCAATTTTGGGAGCGCGATCGCCCTCATGCTCTACTTCACGGCCCCCTTCATGTTCACGCACGAATGGAGCGGTCTCGAGACGACGATGTTCGCGACGGCGATGCTGCTCCCGATCTATGCGTTCGTGTCGCAGCGCCGCGGGCTCTTTCTATTCTCGATTCTCTTTCTCAGCTTCGTGAGGCCCGAGGGAGTGCCGCTCGCGATCGTGCTCCTTCTCTTGTACCGGCCGTCTTCCTGGAAATCCATTCTTGTCTATGTCGTTCCGTTTGCCGCGTACACGCTCTGGCGTTCGGCGTACTACGGCGAGCTCCTGCCGAACACCTATTACGCCAAGCACGCCGGGTTCGGGATACCCTTCTACGACTATATGGCGCTCTGTGTCCGCAGGTGGCTCCAGTACGGGGGCTTCTTGCTGGATTCCGCGAACGCCGTCCGGTCGGGCACGGTCACGTTGACGTACAATCTCTCGGATCTCTATGATTTCTGGGCGCAGTTTCTCCTCAAGCCGATGCTCGCGGCACTCGTCGTGCTCGCATGGGGGAGCGTTCGAAAACACAGATATCTCAACGTCGCGATAGCCGCGTTTTGCCTCTTCTGCGTGACGAGCTACCTGAGCTTCAAGCTCGAGATGAATTTCTCCCACCGGTTCTTCGTGCCGTTCTACCCGATGGCGATCCTCGCGCTCGGAGGGCTCATGAAGAACGCCGGCACGAGCCTTCGCCTCGTCCTCGCCGTCGTCTTTCTGATAATGCCGCAGATGCGGACCAATCTCGATCGCGGCGTGAACGTAAGCGAGCGCCGGTATGCTTCGACGTACAAGCAGATGCTCGAGGAAGAGCACGTCGCGATCGGCACATACCTCAGGGAGAAGATTGCTCCGGGCGAGTGGCTCATCGTGTATGCGGACGCGGGAGCCGTCCCTTATTACGCAAAGCTCAAGACGATCGATTTCGGCGGGCTCAACGACGCGTATCTCGCGAGGAAGAAGCCCGGGGTCGATGAGGCGCGCGACTATTTCTTCTCGCGCAACGCGGCCGCGGTTGTGCTGACCGAGCAGCCGCCGTCGATCGGGCACGACCTCTCGATGCTCAACGGGATACTCAGGGATCCGAGGTTCGGGAGGTACTCGCTTCAAAGAACCTACGGATCGAGCGCGAGGGAAGGTTATTTCCAGGAACTCTACATCCGCAAGGATCTCTTGCCGCTCTGAATGCGCTCCTTTTCCGGCTGAGAGGCGATCTCGCGGAAGATGGTGCTCCTGCGCTGATTGACAGCGGGTTTATAATTACTGAATGAGGCGCGCCGGAAGCATCATTTTCATCGCGGGCTGCGTCGCATTCGGGCTGCTCGGCTGCCAGGATACTTCAATCACGCCCGCCCCCCCGAAAGGGATCCCGTCGGTCATCATCGACGAGCCGCCGCTCACCTCGAGTCAGCCTCAATACGCGAAGATGATTCACTTCGTCTGGAATGAAGGTCAAGGCGCCGAGCCCGTCGCGACACGGCATCTGTGGAGCCTCGTCGTCGATACGAACGGCGTTTACAACCCCGGCTTCGACATCATCGGGGATCTGAACGCCAATCCATGGCGCTACGAGGGCGAATGGACGCCGTGGATCGCGTTCAACGCTCCCGGCGACTCCGGGAGATCGACGATCCTCGGCGACGATGAGACGCTCGCGCTGGGCAGGTATTACATCTTCGCCGTGCAGGCGCGGGACCGCGCGGGAAGGATGACGGGCACATTCAGCGCGCGCACGAACGCCCGCCGGTTCAGGATAGGCGGCTCGCCCCTGCCGCTGCTTGTTCTCTACGAGCAGTACCTCGCGGGTTTCAGGTTCCTCGGCACGAACTTCACCCCGGAGCAGCGGGATCTTCCGCCCGGGATACCGCTCCACTTCACGTGGCGCGCCGACGTCTCGAGCTACGGAGGCGAGATCGCCGGATACCGGTACGCGTGGGATGTCCCCGATCCGGCCGCCT
>JBEKAW010000112.1:0-8338 GCA_050015715.1 Candidatus Krumholzibacteriaceae bacterium | reverse complement strand
TCCCGAGATCGGGAAGGAACACCTCGTATCTATTGTCCTCGACGCGCACGAGGCCCCGCGCTCCGATCTCCTTCGAGGGCGGCTGTATCCACCGGACGACGATCCCGAGGAGGAGCGGAGGTTCGACACGCACCTTTATCAAGGGCTGTCCCGGACCGATCTGCGCGGCCACGGTCCGGTGATAGAGCGTCATGCCCGCCTCCTTGACCGCGTAGTCCACCGGCCTGCCCTTCGAGAGCCACCGCGCGGCCACGAGCAGCACGAGCGTCACGACGACGCTGATGATGATTCTTCTTGCCACGATTCACCCCCGCTCTATATACAATGTACAAAGATAATACTCGACGGTTCCGCGCTTTGCAAGGACGGCATGCTCGTGGAAAAGGCTCCGCGAGAGATCGAGATACGCACGCCGGGCGGACGAACGATCCGTGCCGATCTCCGGACGCGCGGCGCGCGCCCGGAGACGCCCGTCATCATCGTGTGCCACGGCTTCCTCGGCTACAAGCGATGGGGATTCTTTCCCTACCTGTCCGACCGGCTCGCAGGGGCGGGATTCGACGTGGTCACGATGAGCTTCTCCATGAACGGCGTCGACGAGAGCACGGGGCTCTTCGAACGGCCCGAGGACTTCGCGAGAAACACGGTATCCGCGGAGATCGAGGATCTCCGCTCGGTGTGCTCTTTCGTGCGCGGCCGAACGCGCGCGCGCGAGGGCGCCGGCGGAGCGCGCTGGGGTCTTTTCGGGCACAGCCGCGGCGGCGCCGCCGCGATCCTCGTCGCGAGCGAGTTCAGCGAGGCCCGCTCGATCGTCACGTGGTCGACCCTCGGCAGGCTCGACCGGTACACGCCGCGCCGGAAGGCCCAGTGGAGGCGCGACGGCGCGCTCGTCTTCACGGACGCGCGCTCGAGCGTTCCGCTCAAGCTCGCGTACTCGTACTACGAGGATATCGACGCGCACCGCCGGCAGTTCGATCTCCCGCGGGCGGCCGCGGCGCTCGCCATTCCGCATCTCATGGTGCACGGCGAGCGGGACGCCGCGGTGACGCTCCGCGAGACCAGGACACTCATCGCCGGCCCGCGCGGCGCCGCGTCGCGGCTCGAGATCGTTCACGGCGCCGGACACACCTTCAACGTCAGACATCCGATGCGCCGGCCGACGGCGGCCCTCGAGCGGGCCGCGCGGCTCACGGTCGAATGGTTCGCGCAGACGCTCGGCGTCGAAAGGGAGGAACGTTCATGAATCGCAGGAAGCTCACGATCATCGTCGCGTCGCTCGCCGTATGCGCCGCGATCGTCGTCGCGATCGTCTCGTCGCGGCAATGGATCGCGCACGAGGCGTACAAACGCTCGTCGAAGAAGCTCGAGGCGCGGCTCACGCAGACGCAGCAGAAGAAGTACGCCTCCGACCTGCGCTACACGCTCGACAAGTTCTGGCAATTCTACGACAAGGGGCTCGTCTCGAGGAACGATCTCAACGACGTCATGGAGAAGATGGGGGCGCTGCGCGACAAGAAGACGATCGAGGACATGGATCTCTTCGATTTTATCGGATACGTGAGCAGGCTTTACACGGAGGCGATGCGCCGGCGTCAGAGCGAGATGTTCCCGGAGTGAAGGATGAACCGCGCCGTCAACTCCCGCTCGACGTCGCGGAAGTTCTCGAACACGATGTGCGCGATCCCCTGCGCCCGGCAGTGGTCGAGGAGCTCCCCCTTCGCGAGAACGACGTCGGCGTGCTCGGCGGGACAGCGGTCGCTGTACCCGTTCCCCACGTACACGGTGAAGTAGCCCTCCCGCTTCAGATTCTCGAGGTGGAAGCGCTTGCAGTTCCCGCAGCGCGTGCAGTCCATCGCGTTGAAGTGCGGAAACTCGATGCCGCTGAGAGCCCCGTCCGCCATCACGAGACGGTTCGCGTTGAACTCGAGGTATCCGAGGCCGAACCGCATGAGGAGCCGTTCGATGTAGTAGTCGAGTCCGTCGCTCGTGACGAGGATATCGATCCCGCGCCGGTCGCAGAAGTCGACGAAATCCTTGAAATAGGGGTCGAGGCCCTCGTTTCCGATGAACGTATCGAGGTCCTCCTGGTCGGCGCGCACGAGCGACATCTCCCCCTCGAGGCACTCCCGGGAGCTGATGACCCCGAGCCGCCACTGCTGCAGGAGCTCGAGCCAGCGCGCGCGATCGGGGATGAAGGTGCCGAAGAAATGGTGCCCGACATCGCGCCGCGAGATCGTGCCGTCGAAATCGCTTATGATTGCGACCTTCTTCACTTCTTCGCGGCCTCGACCTTCTTCACGGGCTCGACCTTCTTGCCTGCCTCCGCCGTCTTCGCGGCCTCGTCCTTCTTCGATTGCTCGCTCACGTACGCGAACATCTGCGGCAGGGTCGGCGCGACGCGGAACATCGCGAGCACCTTGTTCACCTCTTCATCCTTGTCGAGGGTCGCGAGGTAGGCGCCCTTCGTGCCCATGAGCTTGCGGAACACCTCGCGCTTGATCGCGAGCTTCACGTAGTCGACGTTTTCCGGAGTCCAGACCGAGTCCTTGATGGCGAACTTGTTCTCGCCGCAGAAGGTCCTGAAATCGGCGAGCACGCCGTCGGTGACCTTGAAATCGTCCGCGGTTTTGTGGTGCGCCGTGTAATGAACGGCGAAATTGAAGAACAGGCCGCGGAGCTCGAGATCGCGCTGGAAGCCCGTGAAAGTCGGGAGCGCGAGGGTCCAGTCCGGGGTAATGCCGCCGCCGCCGTAGACGACGCGGCCGGCCGCCGTGTGGAACTCCTTGGCCGGCTGCGCCGACGCCTTCGTCGTGTCCACGACCGGCACGTCCTCGCTCACCATTTCCTCGTTGGCTCGCGGGCGATCCTTGTGGATGCAGCGGCCGCTCGGAGTGAAGTACTTCGCCGTCGTGAGCTTGAGGGCGTCCTTCCCGACCTGGAACAGGGACTGGACGGAGCCCTTGCCGAAGCTCGTCTGTCCCGCGATGACGGCGCGGTCCCAATCCTGGAGCGCGCCCGCCACGATCTCGGACGCCGAGGCGCTGGCGCCGTTCACGAGGACGACGAGCGGAAGCGAGTCGTAAATCTTCGTCGAGCGCGAGTAGTACTTCTGATTGTTCCTCGGGATGCGGCTCTCGGTGTACACGATGAGCCTGTCCTTCTCGAGGAAGAGCTCCGAAACCTCGCGCGCCGATTCCAGCAGGCCGCCCGGATTGCTCCGGAGGTCGATGATGAGCCCCTTGACCTTCTGCTTCTCGAAATCCCGAACGATGTCGTCGAGCTCCTTCGCGGTCCGCTCGGCGAACTGGGAGACCCGGACGTATCCGACGCCGTCGAGGTTGGCGGAGTACGTGATGCTCGGCACGCGGATGATCTCGCGCGTGATCGTGTACCGAAGCGAATCGGGGAGCCCCTCGCGCGTCACCATGATCGCGACCTGGGTCCCCTCCCGGCCGCGGAGCTTCGTCACCGCCTGTTCCGTCTTCCAGTCCTTCGTCGAGGCGCCATCGATCCGGACGATCTTGTCTCCCCCCTGGATGCCGAGGCGGTACGCGGGCGTGTCCTCGAGTGTCGAGACGACCGTCGGGTACCCGTCGACGGAGCCGAGGGTGATCCCGAGGCCGCCGAACTCGCCCTTCGTGGATATCATGAGGTTGTCGTACTCGTAGCTGTCCATGTACACCGAATGCTCGTCGAGCTGATCCATCATGCCGTTGATCGCGGCCTTGATGAGCTTATCCGCGTCGATCTCGTCGACGTAGTAGTTGAGGACCTTGTCGAGCACGGTGCCGAACTGCTCGAGATTCTGGTATACGGTATCCTTCTGCTTCTCCTCGCGGTCGCCGGCCGTGACGAATATGGCCACGATGAGGAGGATGCATAGAACCGAGATGCCGATGATCGTTTTCTTGTTCAATTTCAAGACCGGACCTCCGCGCGAACGATTACGAATCACGTCGAGACGCACAAACATTCCGCTCTCTCGATCCCGGCATCAAGAAGGATGCCACCGGGGGCCGTCCGCTCCCACTTCCCGGGATGCGGCAATAATATAACAGGTCGAATCACGGAATCAAAGTCGTATCGGCTATGCAGATAATCTTACGCTGAAGAGCTTCTCAAGGTTCCCGAGAACTGCGGCGACGACCTCGTCGAGCGCCCGTGCGGCGTCGATCACGACGACCCGTTTCCCCTCGCGCTTGGCGAGCCTCAGATACCCCTCCCGCACCTTCTCGTGAAAGCTCGCGTCCTCCCGCTCGAGCCGGTCCCGGACGGCGACCCCCTCCGCCTCCCGTCTCTCGGGGCCGCGGCAGAGACCCGTCGCGACGGGGCAATCGAGAAGGAATGTGCGATCGGGCACGGCGACGCCGACGGCCGCGGCGTTCAGCTCCGCGACGAGCTTCTCTCCGAGGCCCCGCGCCCATCCCTGGTACGCGACGGAGGCGTCCATGTACCGGTCGCAGACGACGGTTCGCCCCGCCTCGAGCGCGGGACGGATCACCTCGGCGACGAGCTGGGAGCGGCTGGCGAGGTAGAGAAAGAGCTCCGCCCGCGCGTCCATCTCGCTGCGCGCGGGATCGAGGAGGAGCGCCCTGATCGCCTCCGAAACCGCCGTCCCGCCGGGCTCCCGGACATGGGTCACGACGAGACCCGCGCGCTCGAGTGAGCGGCAGATTTCCCTCGAGACGACGGTCTTCCCCGATCCCTCGATACCCTCGAACGTTATGAGGCGGGCCTTCATACGGTCTCTCCGCGCGACGAGAGCCGGTACACGTGCACGATCCGCTGCACGGAGGTCACCATCGTGAGAACGGCGAGACACGCGATCACGACAAGAAGCGCTCTCGCGCCGAGGAGGAGCCCCAGGACGAGGAGCGCCACGCGCTCGGGGCGCTCGAGGAGCCCCACGCGGCATTCGAGCCCGAGCCCTTCCGCCCTCGCCCTCGTGTAGCTCGTGAGGAAGGAGCCGGCCAGGGCGACGATAGCGAGGACGAGCCCCGCGCGCCCCGCCTCCCCGCGCCCCGCGTAGTACACGACGAGAGCGCCGAAGCAGGCGAGCTCGGCGACGCGGTCGATCGTCGAATCGATGAACGCGCCGAACGCGCTCTCCCTGCCCGTCCTGCGCGCGAGCGATCCATCGAGCGTATCGCATATTCCCGAGACGATGACGAGAACGCCGCCCGCGATGAAGGCGCCGCGTGCGATCGCGAAGGCGCCGGCGAGGCTCAGAACGAGCCCCGCGACGGTGACTGCCGTCGGCGGGACCCCGATTCTCATGAGGAGACTCACGACGGGGTCGAGAAGGCCGCGCAGCCTGTTTTTCACCGTAATCTTGCCGGCCATCGAGCGCTCCTGTCCTTTCCCGGGCCCGCGGGGCCCCGCGGGAGGCGACATTATGAGGCTCGCCGCCGCGGCGTGTCAACACGCGTGAACGAGGTCCCGCCGCCCGCCGGGCCCGTCAGACGCCGCTTCGCCTCTTCCCGAGCCCCCGCACGAGAAGCGTGATCTCTCCGCGCGGCGCCGTCGTCGAGAAATGCGCCGCGAGCTCCGCGGCCGTCCCTCGCAGAACCTCCTCGTGCATCTTCGTGAGCTCCCGGGCCACGACGACCTCGCGATCCCCGAGGATCTCCGAGGCGGCCTCGAGCGTCTTCCGGAGCCGGTGGGGGCTCTCGTAGAAGATGGACGTGTACGGACTCGCCGCCGCCTCGCTGATCGCCTTCCCGCGCTCCCCGGTCTTGCGCGGAACGTAGCCGTAGAAGGTGAACCGGTCCGGCGGGAGCCCCGAGAGCACGAGCGCCGTCGTCACCGCGCTCGCGCCGGGAATCGCCGTGAACGCCACTCCCCCCTCGATGAGCTTCCGTACGAGGTAGTACCCCGGATCCGAGATCAGCGGAGTGCCCGCGTCCGAAACGAGCGCGAAGCGCTTCCCCTCTCCGATCTCGCGGATCACGTCGGGCGCCACCGCTTCCTTGTTGTGATCGTGGTACGAGCGAAGGGGCACGCGGATGCCGTAACGGTCGAGAAGCACCCGCACGGTGCGCGTGTCCTCGGCGAGAACGCAATCCACCGAGCGGAGGGTTTCCGCCGCGCGCCCGGAGAGATCGCCGAGATTTCCTATGGGGGTGCTCACGAGGTAAAACGGATACAGTTTCATGGGCGATTTTCCACTCCCGTAGGGTCTCCGGCACCTCAGGCTGCGAGAATCCGGGGCAGAATGCGCTGGAGGCGTTCCATGTCGGGCGCGGTGACGTCCAGATGCGTCACCATGCGGATATACCGGTCGCCGAACGGGTGCGCGAGAATCCCCTCTCTCCTGAGCGCCTCCTCGATCCCGAGCGCGCCGGCTGCGCCACCCGCGGCCTCGAAAATGACGATGTTCGTCTCCACGGGGAACGCGAGGCGGCACCGTTTCGAGGCCTCGACGATGCTCCCGATCCGGGCGGCCTTGTCGTGATCCTCCGCGAGCCGCGCGACGTTGTGGTCGAGCGCGTAGAGACACGCGGCGGCGAGTATGCCGACCTGACGCATCCCTCCGCCGAGCCGCTTTCTCCATACCCGCGCCCTCGCGATCGCCGGGGCGTCGGAGACGAGTATCGAGCCGACGGGGCTCCCGAGCCCTTTGGAAAAGCAAAAGGTAATCGAATCGACGAGGGCGCCGTAGCGTTCGAGGGGAATCCCCGTCTTCACCGAGGCGTTGGCGAGGCGGGCGCCGTCCATGTGCAGGCGCAGGCGCCGCTCGCGGGCGAATCGTGATACCGCCTCGATCTCCTCGAAGGGGTACACCCGTCCGCCCGCGCGGTTGTGCGTGTTCTCTATGGATATGAGGCTCGTGCGGGGATGGTGGATGTTCGCGGGGCGGACGGCCGCGGGAAGCGCTTCGAGCGGCAGGAGCCCGCCGGGGCCGTCCATCGGAAAGAGCTGGAGGCCGCCGAGCACCGCCGCGGCCCCGACCTCGTAGTTGAATATATGGCATCTCCGGTCGAGGATCACCTCGTCCCCGGGGCTCGTCTGCGAGAGGAGCGCGAGCGTGTTCGACATTGTGCCGCTCGGCACGTAGACCGCGGCCTCCTTGGCGAGCAATGCCGCCATGCGCTCTTCGAGGCGCCTGACGGTCGGGTCGTCCCCGAAGACGTCGTCGCCGACCTCGGCCCTCGCGATCGCCTCCCGCATCCCGGGGGAAGGCCTCGTGACCGTGTCGCTCCTCAAATCGATGATTTTCTCCATCATACCGTGTTACACCGCCCGTGACCGCCGCGCGAAAAGGCTCCCCTATTCTCCAGTATCGCCTGGAAAGCGGGCCATCGAGAAATGAAGAAGGAAGTTTTGCGGGGCGGATATCAGGATTGGGCGACGAGCTCCTTCAGCTCCCGCGAGACCTTGAACACCGGGACCTTGCGGTCCGGAACGGGAACCGCCTCGCCCGTCCTCGGATTTCTGGCCATCCGGGACTTGCGGTCCTTCACCTTGAACGTCCCGAAGCCGCGGATCTCGTAGTGCTTGCCGCCGGCGAGACCCTTGGCGATGCAATTGAGGAAATTATCGACGGCTTCTGCCACTTCCTTTTTCGTCAACCCTGTCCTGCTGGAAATGTTTTCCACGATTTCGGCCTTCGTCATCGAGCACCCTCCTTGGAATTATCCAGGGTTGTGAGTCCCCTCCCGCTCGGGATCGCTGATCGCAAGTATATATTGTTTTTAATGCGGAAGTTACAAGTTGTCAAGAGATTTCTGGAGCGCCCGGACGGGCCTCCGGCGGGCCGGCGGGGCCCCGTCCGTTGCAGATACGCACGCGAGCGATTGCAAAACCGCGAAATGTCTTGGGCGCCGCGGGCTTCCGGCCCGGTAACGACTGGAAACAACGGGAATCAACAGGCAATGCCGAACGCGCCGGGGGACGCGCCCAAGGGGCTATCGACAAATCGGTTGCCGGGAGTTTCGGCCTCCGCGGGCCGGAATGATGGTATGCCCCTTGCTCTGTTCCCTCATCGCTGCGAGATGGTCGCCGCCTTCACGAACCCGACCCTGCATCGTACTATCTCGCAGCGTTTTTTATTTCTACTCGAGTCCCAGCATCTGATGGCACTGGGGAATCACACGTACATCATCGAGATACGCGGCCGCCTTGAAGCAGCAGGCGAGGAGCTCCTCCCCCTTCACGCCCCCGCACGACTCGTTCGGCGTCGCGGGCTGGATAATGAAGGGCGTCCGCGGATCGAAATCCGCCACGAGGCGGGCCGCCTCCTCGAATTCCCCCGCGTCGAAGCCGCGCGCCACGACGACCTTGCAGAAGATCTCGCTCCTCCGGAAGAGGGGCAGCACCCGCCGGTAGGTCGCCGCGA
>JBEKAW010000111.1:0-8385 GCA_050015715.1 Candidatus Krumholzibacteriaceae bacterium | reverse complement strand
TCCGCTAGGATTGACAAGTACCTGCGTCGTGCTGTACGTACCGCCCATCACAAAGAGGGTGTCTCCAGCGGCGAGGGGCTTGTTGGTTGCGTCCTGAAAGCTCGCCCACGGTGCCGCGAGCGTGCCAGGCGCAGAAGCACTCCCCGTTGGCGACATATAATAGTTCGTGGCATTGAGCTCCCCGAACGCGCAAACCGTAACAGCTGCAACTATAAGTAGTAGAATTCTCATCGGCATACCTCCCCGGCGAAAAACTGCAATTCCCATGCCTGCTATATGCTGCTCTTCGAGCGGATCTGCGGAGCGGTCCCGCCGAATGGTGCCGCCATTCTACCCCATCCCGGCAGCCCCTGGAAGGGAATTCTCTGAAAAAGGGCGACTTGCGCGCACCGGCCACCTTTGCCCTTCACCATACACAATATACATTCTGCTTGACAGGCGACCCCAAACAAAGTGATTGCATTCTTTCCGGCGAGTTGGCAGATTACTTGCGGTTGTCTGTAGGCGCCAGTGCGTAAGCGAGCAACCAGAGTTTCAAGCGATCCCCCGCATCGGACGTTCAGGGGGCGATGCGGTTGAATGAGAAATGAACAGGAAGTCCGAGTCGCAAAGAAGGTAGTGCATCACGAAGGGGTCGGGGGAAAGGAGTTGCAATACAGGGTCTCAAAATGCAAGCTTCACGCTCGCGATTGACGCATCGACAGCATACAGGATTCACAACCTTACGGGCGATACAAGTCAACCGTTACGGAGTCAAATCATGAGCTGGAAAACATCTTTGAGTGCGATTGCATCCCTTCTGATCTTCCTCGTCTCGATACCGCTCGCGGCACAAGAAACAACCCAAGTGTTGCTTTCCTGGCCGCCAAATCCGGAACCGGACGTTCTGCGGTACATCATCTATCGATCACCCGACACGATCACGGCGCACTTTGTGGCAATCGACAGTGTCGTCTCATCGACGGTCACCTACACGGACGACAATCTCAACAAGGGAGTCCCCTACTACTATAGGATCAAGGCGAAGAGCTCCTCGGCCGTCATGAGCTCCTTTTCCAACAAAGTGTCGATATTCTGCATCCCGCAGAACGCGAGTGCCACAGTGAAACAGCTGTGTCAGATCACGTCCTATACGAACGTTGGTAGCGGAAACTACGACGTCACCTGGTCCAATAATCTAGCCACGATCGGGTTCGTTCAGTACGGAGGAAGCAGCGGCCTCGACAGTATGAGCGTCTGGGACAACGCGACGTACAAAACAACGCACACGGTGCGTATCCACGGACTTGCCGCGGCGGGCAGCTATTACGTCCGCGCGGCCGCATATGACAGCCAGAAGAACATGTTCATATCAGCTGTCGATACGATCGTGGTCACCCCGAACAATCCGGCGCCACTCAGCACCCCCGTTCTCAGCGCCTACCCGGTGCCGTACAATCCGGGCATGCAGAGCAGCTTCCATATTGACAATCTTCCCCATGGAGGTTCGGCAACGGTCTATACGGAAACCGGCCTGGAGGTATGGCATCAGCAGGCCGATACGGAAGGATCAGTTTCTCCGTGGAATGGCAAGAACAGAGACGGAAGCAGAGTGATGAGCGGCGTATATTACCTCGTCATCAAGGATGCGAAGGGCAACGTCTATGACAAGCGTCCCATTATGATCGTCAACAAGTAACGCGGATGATTGCTATGAGAGAATATACGAGTGCCATGTTAAGCAGGGTCGCGGTGGCGGGGATGCTGCTCGGGGCGTTCACCGGATCCGTCGCGCAGGCGGCCGTCGGTCCGGGAACCGTGGGCGCCGAGTACCTGACCCTGCCCATAGGATCGAAGTCCATCGCCATGGGCGAAGTGCAATCGGCGGCGATTGGAGAGCCACTCGGCTGGCTCTCCAATCCGGCCACGCTGCGTTGCATGGACGGCCTAGGATTCGGCGTCTTCCACGCCGAGTGGCTCATGGAAACGCAGTACGACAACGTCGCGTACCATCAACGCATCAACAACTACGTATCCGTGGCGGCGGGATTCGTATCCCTGCGCCGTCCCGAAATCCAGGGATACGATGATTACGGGCGTAAAACGAGAGTGCTCGACAACGCCAACTACCAGGCGATGATGTGTCTGGGTTATTCTCCCGTTCCGTCGCTCGCCGCGGGACTCACGGTCAAGTACTTCAACGAGAAGCTCGACGATTTGTCCGCCGGCGGCGTCGGATTCGACATCGGCGCTCTGTATACGATTACGAGCGCCCGGCTTTCGCTCGGCTTCGTCGCGCAGAACGTGGGGCAGGACATCACGTTCGAATCGGTCAAGGAACCGCTCCCGACGACGCTCCGGGGCGGGGCGTCCTTCTCCGCCGACATACACGGCGGTGACGCGACGGTAACAATCGCCTCCGACCTCGTCAAGCCCCGGTACGAGAAGCTCTACGCGAGCGCCGGGGCCGACCTTACGGTGCTCAAGACAATCAGTGCACGCGTGGGATACAACGGGGAGCAGTACCGCTCCGGAAATGGCTTGACCCTCGGGTGCGGCGCCGCGATTCGGAACATATCATTCGATTACGCGTGGACATCGTACGGCGATCTCGGCTCTGTTCATCGCGTCGCTCTCTATTTTATGCTGCACTGACCTATTGAGACAGTATCCTGCATTTTACGGCGGTCTGGGTTTCAGAGTGGTACAAAAGCGGGGGCAGGTCATCGATCTCGAAGCGATTCTTGGATAACGATACAACAATGCGTGTGCTGCAACTCGGGGCCTACCCCCCGCCCCATGGCGGCGTCCAGAGCAATCTCGTGGCGATCCACCGGTTCCTGCAGAAACATGGTATTTCCTCCCAGGTAATCAATATCACGCGCCATCGAAAACCCGAGGGGGACGGCGTCTACTACCCTAAGGAGTGGACTGGGCTCTGTCGGCTTCTCCTGCGGCTTCGCTTCGACATCGTGCACCTTCACATCGGCGGCACCGTCACACCGCGGCTCCTCGCTCTTTCGTTCCTCTGCTGCGCGATTCCCGGTCGCAGGGCGGTGCTCACGTTCCATTCGGGAGGCTACCCGTCCTCGAAGGAAGGAACAAGTGCGCATCCGCGATCACTTCGCGGCTTCGTCTTCCGAAGGTTCGATCGCATTATTGGAGTCAACCCGGAAATTGTGCAGCTCTTCCACCGATTCGGAGTAAAACCGGAGAAAGTGAGGCTCATTCAACCGCACGCGCTACCCTCCGGTGTCCCGGCTCGAGACATGCCGGAGCATCTGAAGCGTTTCTTCGAAGCGCACAAGCCTGTTCTCCTCACCGTCAGCGGCCTCGAGCCGGAATACGACCTTCCGCTCCAGATCGACATGCTTGGCCTCATTCGAGAACAGCATTCGAAGGCGGGTCTCGTGATCATCGGCTCGGGAAGCATCGAAGGGGATATCAGGAGATTGATAACCGGCAAATCCTACGAACCGCACATACTCCTTTGCGGTGACATGCCGCACGAGGATACACTCCTCGCTATGAATGCGTGCGATCTTTTTCTCCGCACCTCAATCTACGACGGAGATTCCATCGCGGTGAGGGAGGCCCTCCACTTCGGGGTACCCGTCATCGCGACCGACACGGGAATGCGGCCGCGGGAGGTTCACCTCATCGGCATTTCGAATCCCGGCGAGCTCGTGAGAGCGATCGAAGAACTTCTATCCCGGCCGCGCGAGCGGCGAGAGAGCCCTCCCGTGAGCGAGGAAAACATCGAAGCGGTCGTGGAGCTCTACCGGGAATTGATGCACGATATGGGAAAAGGTGATTGATCGACTGCCCTACGAAAACCGGAACCCGCGCTTCATCCCGCGCAGAACCTCCGCAAAACCGCGAACTTCCGCCTCGAACTCTATCTGTGACAAGCCTTCATCATCGCCGATACGCTTGAGCCCGTAGCGCGGCGTTCTCCCGAAATTCAATCCGAGATCGCAGGTGACCGCACTTCGCATTCCCGTCTCGGCGAGCCAGGGCCACTGCTCCTTTGCCCAGATGCCGCTCGGGTAGCAGAAATGAACAAGCGTTTTCCCGAGGAGAGGCTCGAGCACGGCGCGGTTCTCCAGTATTTCCGCGATCGCCCGATCGTGATCGAACGGAAAATTGTGGCGGTGCGTATGGAGTTCGATGCCGATCCCCGCCGCAGCAAGCTCTTTGATCTCATCGAGGGTCATGATGGTGAGAATGCGACCTCCCCTGATAGCTTCGTAGTCGACGCCGAGACGCTCGGCCAGCCTCAGGATAAGTACGACCCTCCCCGGCTCGTCGCACGCGTCATTGCCATGACGAAGAATCTCCTCGAGGATGTACGCCTTCTCCCCTTCCGTGCGAAGAGAGATGACGCCGGTTCCCGGCATTCCCAATCCGGTGAGGTCGAGCTCCGCCTTCGCCGTCTTCCAGAACAGGTATTGCGCCGTGAGTTTGAAAATGGGATTCTGCTTGAGCGCGTAATACGTCGTCACATAGATCGTCGCCGGGAATCCATGCCTCTTGAGAACCGGATAGGCTTTCGCATAAACGCTGTAGAATCCATCGTCGATCGTGATGACCACCGAGCGCGGCGGCACCGCATCGTGATCGAGGAGATCGAGGGCCTCATCGATCCCGAGGACACGAAAACCGTTCTTCTTGAGAAACGCCATGCGCTTCTCGAACGTATCCGGATCGATGAAGGTCCGTCTGCTGAACGCGCTTTCATCGGCAATGGTGAAGCCGTGGTAGCAGAGAATTCGCACGCCATGGAGCATGAGACGATCAGAGAGGCGAAAGAGGCCGAGCATCTTGCAGAAATGGAGGAAGATCCTCTTGAGACACAGATACGCGGCGACGCCCGGCGGCGGCGCTTGGCACACGGGAACTACCCTTTCGTATCCGGCCGGTCGATTCATAACGGCATCGCACGTCCATTGATGAGCACCCGGTCGATGCGCTGAGCGGCGCAAAGGATCTCGATATCGCCGGAGGCTGATCTCCCGGCCAATCTACCGTCGCCCCTCAAACCGAAGCTTTTCAGAATCGGCAAATCATCGCTGAGGAGCGTCACGATCATGTGATCGCTCGAGATGTCGTTCTCGGCGAGCTCGATCCTCGCCGCTGGCACGGCCTTGTTGTAGTCGGGATAGATTTCGGATTCCCTGATCGAAACGACGAAGTCCCTTGTGCCGAGGAATCCCACGAAGTAGCTCTTCGCGTTGCGGGAACTCGAGAATCGATAGATATGCTCTTCGGCACGCTCGAGCGCCCCTTCACTGAACTGCAAAACGTGGAGGAGCGACTCGTTATGGCGCGAAACCGTGATGAAATCCGCCACGACGGTCAGTTCCTTGCCGAAAAAGAGGAGCGCTCTTCTGTGCCCGCACCCGCGGGAATCGTACGCGTCATGCTCACCCTCGAAGAATCCGATGTTTTCAAAGGTCTTCGCGCGGACACGCTTCGGATGCGCGACCTTCTTCCATTTGAACGTATCCCCGGGGATCGATTGAGAGACGTTATCAATCGTGATCGTGTTGTGACGCTGGCTGCTCCGTATCTCGTCGCGCGACGCTTGTAATCCCTTGTAGGCGTATGTGCCCGGATCGACGATGACCTTGGAACCGCCGCAGAACCACTCGAAGCTTAAAAGATCGGCATGGGCGTGCCCGCACGCGCCCCATCCGTGAGGTCCGCAGTCGATCGTCACAAAGGAGTCATCCGGCGCCATTCCCGTTCTAAAGCAGAAGAGCCCCGAATCGGAATTGATCGAGTGGCACGGGTGCGGCACGGCCCCCCTCTTCATTCTCCTGAATGTCTCGAGCCCGCCGCGTCCAAGCAGCCACCATGCCTCCTCGCGAAACGCATCGCCGCACAGGGAGACGAGCTCCTGGTCTTCAAGGAGCACCGCGGCCGCGCAGCACGCCCCTGTCATGTTCCGCTTGTTCACGCCGAGGTGCAGCAGCTCGCCCCCGTCCGAATCACCAATGAGAGGAATCGTTCCGTCGGGCTCCGCGACGAGCATGAGATGCTTCACGAGTTTCTTGATCTCCGATACCGCGCGCGGGGACCATCTCGCGCGATCGCCCATGAGCAGGAGGTAATGGAGATAGAAGTCGATCGTGTACTTATGGTAGTAGGTCGCCATCTCGAAATAGCCGCCGTCGTCGAGAACCTGCCGATCGAGCTCGGCGTCGAGGATCGCGAAGCCGCGGGACACCCATCGCGGCGCCTCCTTCACCTCCGGGTAGGATGTGCCGATATAAACGAGCCCGAGCGCCTCGGCGGTGAGGTGCGTATTCGGACTGAAGTAGCGGGAGAGGTGGCGGTCGATGTGGAGCGCGTGGAGAACGATGGACTCGCGCAGGCGTTCCGCCGTCTTCTGATCCTTCTCGAGTTCGTCGATGAAGAAATAGCTCGACCATATCCAATTGATCGCCCTGATCGCGAGCTCGATGCTGCTCTCCCAGTTGATCCCGACGTTGTAAGGATTGCGCTCGATCCAGGAGAGAAGCATCTCTTTCCACTTCTCGTAGTAGCGCCTCTCCCCCGACGCGAGGTATGCCTTCGCGCAGTGCAGGAAGAAATTGTGCCGACTGAGCTCCCAGATATTCTTCGTGTCGCCGATGTCGAGCGGCTCGATGCCGTGAAGATCTCGATAGAACCGGAGAGGCGCGCGCTTGAGCGAGCGGTACTCGAGATTCCAGTCGATCGTTTTTCCGAATTCGACGACGTCGGAAAAAAGGGGAATTCTGTTCTCGCAGATGCCGTCGGCGAATGTCACCGCGTCGCGCGCGGATTCCGGGAACAGCTCCGTCCAGAGCCGCCGCGCGGCACCCCGTTCGGCGAGCGCGCCGAAGAGCGCCCGGGGCAGAACCGCGTCGGCCCGACCCGGCCGCTCCACCGTCGGTCTCGCGCCGCGCGCCGTCTCGGCGCGCTCCCGCGCAAACCTCGTTTCCTCGGCGAGCCTGAACGCGACTTCCTGCGGCGTGATCGTCCGCAGCCGGCCGGCGAAGCCCATGTTACCAGCACAACCCTTCATATCGCGCCTTCGTCTTCACGTCCTTGTCGATCCGCACGAGATCGATGACGTCGTGGCGCTCGGTGAGCATCGCGAGGACCTTCTTGAATTCCTCCGACTTGTTGCCGATCACGATGATGTCGGCGAACGAGACGAGCTCATCGATGCTCGTCGTCATGAGATTCGAGATATGCTCGATGTGCTTCTCGATATACTCCTTGTTCGCGCCGAAGAGCTTCGCGAGGTTCACGTTTGTATCGTAGACCTTGAGCTTGTACCCCTTGCCGATAAGCGACTCGATCAGCATCACGATCGGGCTTTCGCGGAGATCGTCCGTGCCCGCTTTGAAGCTGAAACCGAGCACGCCGACGTTCTTTTTGCCCTTGTTCAGGATCATCTGGAGGCCGCGCCTGATCTGGTACTCGTTGCTCTCGAGAATGGAGGCGAGGACGGGCGCTTTGAGATCGAGCGCATTCGCCTTGTACGTGAGCGCCCGCAGATCCTTGGGGAGACACGAGCCGCCGAAGGCGAATCCGGGTTTCAGATAGTAGGGCGACAGGTTCAGCTTCCTGTCGCTGCAGAAAATATCCATGACCGCGTGGCTGTCGATGCCAAGCTCCTTGCAGATGTTACCGATCTCGTTCGCGAAAGTCACCTTCAGCGCATGAAACGAGTTGTCCACGTATTTCACCATCTCGGCGACCTCGAGGGTCGTCAGGATCGTCGGCGCCTCGATTCCCCCGTACATCTCCCGAACGCGTATCGCGTCATCCTGCGTCTCGCTCCCGACGACGATCTTCGGCGGGTTATAGTAGTCCTCGACGGAGGTGCCTTCCCGCAAGAACTCGGGATTGAAGCAGATGCCGAAACCCGATCCCGCCGCGAGACCGCTCTTCCCCTCGATCGCGGGAATCACGACCTTCCTCATGGTACCCGGAAGAATCGTGCTCCTGATGATGACGAGGTGCCGTCCGTCCTTTGCGCCTATCGCCGCGCCGATCTCCTCGCATACCTTCTCGATATACGAGAGCTCGAGGCTTCCGTTCGGTTTGCTCGGCGTTCCGACGCAGACGACGGAGATGTCGGTCCCGGCGATCGCGGCGGCCGCATCGGTGGTCACCCGCAAGCTTCCCTTGGTCACGTTCGCCCGGATGATCTCGCCGATCCCCTCCTCGATGATGGGGGCGGTCCCGCCGCGCATCAGATCCACCTTGAGCGGATTGACGTCGACCCCGACGACCTCGTGCCCCCCATTCGCCAGGCATGCGGCGGACACGCAGCCGACGTATCCGAGACCCATGACACTGATTTTCATTGTTCGCTACCTTTCTTTCACGTGAGAGAGCAAGACCACAAACTGCTCCGCGACCGCT
>JBEKAW010000110.1:0-8386 GCA_050015715.1 Candidatus Krumholzibacteriaceae bacterium | reverse complement strand
TCATGATCCGCGCCGTCTCGATCGCGTGCTCGAGCTCGTATCGCGTGAACTCCGGCTCGAGGAGCCACGTGAAGCTCGGCACGAGCTTCGGCGGGAATCCGACCGATACGACGTTCGCGTTGAAACCGACGACCGTGCCCGTGTTGAGCCGCGAATTGATCGCGATCTTCGAATGGTCGCCGATCGTCGCCCCGAGGAAACGGCGCCCCGTTTCCCGCATCCGCCCGGCGCTCCACGATCTCACGGGGCCGTAGTTGTTCTTGAGGTCGCTCGTGCAGGTTCCCGCCCCGACATTCACCCACGAGCCGGCGTACGAGTGCCCCATGAACCCCTCGTGCTGTTTGTTGCCGAAGGGCGCGAAGATGCACTCCCCGATTTCCCCGCCCACGCGACAATGTCTCGCGATCGTCGTTCCGTGCCCGATCCTCGCGCCGCCGCGGATGATCGAACCCTCGCCGACGGCGCACGGTCCGTAGATGATCGCGTTCGGCTCGATACGCACGCCGTTCGCGATGACAATCGCCCCTTCGCTCGCGTCCAGAACGGTCCCCGACCGGACCTCGACGTTCGCGCCGATCACGATGTCGTTTTCGTTGATGAGCTCCACGCCCTTGAAGAGCTCGGTCTCGGGCGCGGTTCCGCGAAGCGGACCTTTCTGAAAATCATCGACGATGCAGCTCCGGTTCTCGGCGATGAGCTGCCAGGACTGCGACAGAAGCCGCACGTTCGTCTCGTTCAGCTTCACGCCGCTCTGCTGCGCCCATCTGCCGAGCGCCCTTGTCCGCGCGGCGTCCTTTCCCCCCTCTCCCTCATCCCTCGGCTTCTTCACCTCGGCCGAGGAGGCGCGCTTGATATCGTGGATAGCTTTCTCGACGAAGGCGTCCGCGAGAGGGGCGCCGATATACGCCGCGAACGAGGCGGCGCGTTCTCCGGAGAGCCGCGCGGCGACGAGAATCCCTTTCTTCTGGAGAACGGTCCCACTGTCGAGGCTCTCGCAGAGCTCGCCGAGCTCGTTCCCGTAGGCCAGCAGCCGCCCGTTCAGAAAGAGGATCTCCCCGTCCGGAAGCTCGTTCACGCGCGCTCCCCGCGACGGGTCCCGCGCCTCCTCCTCGGCGACGACCGGCGCGAGGTACGGCCGGCAGAGAAGCACGAGCGATTCCGCGCTCACCTCGTCGACGAGCCGCGCGCGGAGGCTTTGCGTTCCGATGCTCAGGTCGAACACCGGCCGGCCGAGAGAGAGCGGAAAAAAATTGGGATAGCGTTCATCCTCGAAGATGCATAGAACGGGAGGCAACGAGCTTCTGTCCATACCGGCCGGCCTGTCTCGCACCGGAAGCGCCGCATTTCTGCGCGCGCGGCGTCCACCGGGCTCATATCGTCGAAACCAAAAAAATGGTGGAGTTGACGGGGATCGAACCCGTGGCCTCTTGACTGCCAGTCAAGTGCTCTCCCAGCTGAGCTACAACCCCATGCAGGTATATGGTATCATTGAAAGAAGCCCTCAAGTCAAGCCCAAATTTGCCCGGATTCTGGTATTGACGCCATCACCCGAAGACGATATCTTCTAATCCCAATGGGAGTTTCACGCGCGTGCCGGAGTGGTGGAATTGGTAGACGCAGGGGACTCAAAATCCCCCGGGGCTTGGCTCCATGAGGGTTCGATTCCCTCCTCCGGCACCATATTATAGGACAATTCACAGAGCATCCCCCACAAATGAAAAAGGGCTCCGAAGAGCCCTTTATAGGTAGAATGTGCGGATTGCGTACTACTTGCCCTGTAGATAGGCCTCTTGCTGGAAGACGGCGCGCTTCAGAGCCGCCAGTCCCCGGCTTGGACAAGCGAGAAATCGCTTCATTGATGTCGCCTGCGGTTGGTCATCCGCCTTTCCAGCTTCACCGCTTGCTTTTCGGGTTAGTCCGGAACTTCCATCGCATGAGTATTGTAGAATAGTCCACACGATGTGGTTGGTTCGTTTCTATTCAGCTTGCTTGGAGTTTCGGCAATAGTAGTGAATCCGGGAAGTGAGGGGGCTACTATGGCAATAAGGAAAAAGCAGGACAGATTGATCGCACTGCTGCTCTTTGGGGTCTGCGTCTTTATCTTGAACGGCGGAGGGATCGCCCAAAGCGATTCCCGGGATCTCGACCAGGCTGAAGAGCTGTACCACCATGGACGGTTCAGGGATGCCGCTCGGCTTTATGCTCGGGCCGCCGAAGATGATTCCGCCGACTATGTGGCCTGCCTGGGAATGGGGCGGATCGCACTGTTGCGCAACGCCTTGGATGACGCCAAAAAGTGGTTGCTCAAGGCGCATGCGCTCAGACCTCAGGAAAAGGAACCGCAAGCCTTGATTGGCGAAGTGCTCTACCGCAAGAACGAGTATCCCGCGGCCGCACCATATTTCGAAGCCATTGGGCAAAAAGCAAGAGCCGAGAAGCTAAAATCGTTTCAGGGCAAGACGCCCTTTCTCATCGAGAGCGGACCGGCGATTTCCTCCGTTCCATTCATTCAAACCGATCCCTTGCCCATTATCAAGGTTACCGTCAACGGGCAGGAAGGCCGGTTCCTGATCGATACCGGGGCCTGGGAGCTTCACGTTATGCCGGCCTTTGCCGAGAAATGCGGCCTGAAGCCCCTGACCGAAAAGCAGACGGGAGTCTATGCCGGGGGCCGTCAGGCGGCTTCGTCCAACTCTGTCGCTGACCGTGTCACTCTCGGTGAATTCACGATGCGCAATGTCCCTGTGGTCATTCCCGAGAGAGGGAACGGCTCCATGCCGATAGACGGCATTGTCGGCACCGTCGTGCTCTACCACTTCCTCTTTACGCTGGATTATCCCGGAGGTCGCTTGCTGCTGCGCCGTTACACGTCCGAAGCGACCGAATCCGTCCAGAATGGGTTCGAAGCGGCGGGAGCGTTCCGAGTACCCTTCTGGCTTGCCGGCGATCATTTCATTTTTGCGCAGGGAACGGTCAACGGCGCCGGTCCTTACCTGTTCCTCGTTGATACCGGCATGGCCGGCGGCGGTTTCGACTGTCCGGAGTACGTCGTCAAGGAAGCCAAGATCGAATTGCCCAAAGAAGGATTTCAAGGCATGGGTGGTGGAGGACCTATCACCCTGTATCCATTCACGGCCAACCTGACACTGGGGGAAGCGCGCGGCGACAGTGTTCGCGGATTGTATGGAGCGATCCCTTCGAGCCTCGATGAACGGCTTGGATTCCGCACCGGCGGGCTCATTTCCCATGGCTTTTTCAGGCCCTTCGAGGTGACCTTCGATTTTCATGCCATGATGATGTATCTGCGCAAGCCCGCCACAACGGCCGACTAGGTGGATTGTTGTAAGGCGAGAAAATGGCTCAAAATCCCCCGGGGCTTGGCTCCATGAGGGTTCGATTCCCTCCTCCGGCACCACTCATTTCCCCTGGATGGGGAGTCCGCCGGTACGCGATCCAACCCGCCGGGAGCTCCATCGACCCCCGCACGACATCCGTGTAAAAGCATCTCATATGCGCGCGGGCATCCCCGAGGAAGATATCGAGAACTCTCGAATTGTCGAGAACGATATCGACCCCCTCGCTTTCGAGATAACCCTCGAGGCAGTCGGTCCTGAGGGCGTCGAGCGCCCCGGGGTTCACCTTCCCGTCCAGATCGATTATCTGCCGATGCGAGAGATACCCGATCGTTCCGCACTGGAATACCCCGATCTTGTCCGCATCTCTCGTGTTCGCATCGACCCATTTCGCGATATCGTAGAACGGACAAATCGCCTGGGAGCGGAACGCCTGGGAATAGGAAAAACACGAGAAAGACAGCGCATACACGGCGCCGGCTGCGATCAGCGCCCTCCGGACCGCGACCGGCTGCCGTGCGCACCAATCAAAGGCATCCTGCAGAAAGAACGCAAAGTAGATGCAGGCCACGAAGAAGACCGGGTAGAAGTACCGGAGAAAGAAGAACATGCCGAAGACGTACGTCGCATACGAGGCGAGAAGAATGACCGAAAACAGGAGCAGAAAATCCATTTCGCGCCGGAGCGCCTTCCTCGCGTTCCCTTTCCACCTGAAGAGCGCCGCCCCGGCGAGCGCGAGGCCGAGAAATCCGAGAATGTCTCCTGCGACGCGGGCATGCCCGAGCGAGCCCATTGCCATGCCGACTCTCTCCGCCGAGCGGAACAGGACGTGCACCGGCGGTATTACCTTCATCGTCGAGACCGAGTGAGCCACGTGCGCCCAGATGAACGAGAAATCGGGACCGCTCGAGGCGAGATTCTGTGTCCCATACCCGAAATACCCCGCATACGCGAGCGACAGGAAACGCGTCGCGGTGCCGCTGTCCTGGAGCGGGCTCCCGCTCTCGACCAGATTGATCGCGAGCCAGGGGCCGTACAGGGCGACGACGCCGAGGGGGATCAGAAGGAGCCGGGCGGCGGCAATCGCCGGAACGCGCGTCTTCCGGAGAAGAAGCAGATAGTCGAGAAGCATCACGAACACGAGAAATACCCCATCGATCCGCGCAAGGATGGTGACCCCGAGCACGATGCCGAGAACCATGAATCGACGGGCCGGCGGATGCGGGACGGAACGGATCTTCTCGAGATAATAGAGAACGCTGAGAGCGATCATGAACGAGGCGATGGCCGTTTCGAGCCCGTTCGCGCTCTGCTTCGTCACGACCGGAGAGAACGCCCAGATCAGGGCCGCGACGCATGACGCCGCTTCCCCCACGTAGCGCCTCGAAATGCGGTAGATCAGGTACGCGGTGAGCGCCGTGCAGACCGCAGACAGCGAGAGCCCGATATAGATCGGAATGAGGAGACTGCCGCCCGCCACCAGGAACGCCGGGACGAGAAGAAGGACGTAGAGCGGCTGGAATCCGGTCGTGGGATGAACGCCGTCGAAGGTGGCGCCCCTGCCGGCCGCGATGTTCTGGGCGATTTTGAACGCGTAGAAGCTGTCATCGTAGAGGAAACCGTTTCGCGCGAGCGTGGCCAGGCTCTGCCATGCGACGCACAGATGAAACGCCAATACGAGAAGCAGCAGGCAGACGATTACTGCCACACGAGGTTGTTTTTGCATGTAGGGCGCCAGGTCTTTAGCAAGAGCCTATACCGGGATTCCTTTCGCTTGTGAGTTTTGAACGCAACCAGAGGGAATGTTACATGAAAATCGGGCGAAAGTCAACACATGCCTGCCGGGGCTCAGCGGAACGTTATCCGGACATCGGTTACCCCGTTCGGCTCGAGGAGGATCAGGGGAACGGGATCGTCGAGCCGCGGCGCCTTCTCGATCCGTGCAGGGGGCGCCACGCGGAGACCCCGGTCCCAGTGATACTTGAGCAGAATGCCCTTCGACGGCTGAGCGGCCCCCGGGGGGAGCGTGACGTGGAGCAGATCGTACGACGCCTGAACGGTCACGCCCCGCTCCGATGCGAACGTGGATTCCGTTGCCACCTCCCACAAAGCGAAATGCCTCGAGGACCAGAGCGGCCGCACGTAGCCGAGAGCCTTCACATACGCCGCGCACTCCGGCGTCGCCGTGAGGATCCAGTGCACATTATAGAGATCGATGTACTCGAGGAGACGCTCCGGCTTCATCTCCTTCAGCGGCGTTCCCATGGTCCGTCCCGTCTGAAACGTGGCGAAATTGTGTTTGATGAACGCGAACGCGTAGGGCCCTCCGATCTGCTCGACGCCCGTGTACAGGGGAATGACCGACGGAAAATGGCTGTCCCCGTAGACCCACGCGGGACCATCCTCGACCATGAGGCGTCCCGAAGGACCGGTATGCAGCCGGAGCGCTTCGACGGCCTCGGCAAGCTCGCTCGACATTGTCGTCGAAAGCGTATGCCCATTGTGCCCTCGAGAGGCAAAGAGCGCAAACACGGGCGAACACAGGAGGAGCACAATCACGACGGCGGCGCGCACGGCATGCATGGAACGCGGCGCGCGGAAGAGCGCGGCGAATCGTGCCGCGAGCCAGGCGAGCCCCGCGCCGGCGAGCGGCGCCATGAACAGAAACGACGGGACGAGGAAGCGTCCCGGCTCCATCTGATCGAACAACGGCAGATAGATCCCGAAACCCGCGATAAAGAGAAGAAAGACGCTCGCCGCCGCCGGGGGGACCGCCTCGGCAAGGCGCCGGGATCTTACGAGCTGCACGAAGCCGGCCGCCGCAAGAGCCATGAGAAGGAGCGCCGGCGCGTTCCCGGGCTTGACGAGAACCCTGGCGAGCCCGCGCAATCCGGCGATCTGGAAAAAGGATTCGGAGGGAATCTTGATGTTCAGATACCTGAAGAAGGGCACGAGCCAGATTGCGTTCACGACGACGATGAGCGCGCACCAGATACCGAACCGGATGAGCAGGTTTCCCTTTCCCGTCCATCGAGCATCCCCCGCCGCGGCGCGCCGCCGCACGGTCGCCATCAGCGCGATGAACGGAACGGGGAGCAGAACGGCCGCTGTCGGATGGATGAAGAACGCGATCGGACCGAGGACGTAGAACCGGCGTGCCGGGTGGCCCTCGAGAAACGACCTGAACACGCCAGCGAGGTAGAACGAGATATGACAGACGAACAGGTACGCGAACATTCCCGCGAAACGAAAATCCCCCGCGTAGGGTTTCCCCCAATGCCAGTAGGCGAGAAAGAGGAGCACCGCGAACATCGCCTCCTCGAACCCGTAGCCGAGACGGCGGCATCCCGCGTACAAGCTCCAGACGATGACAAGATAGGCGAGCACGATGAAGAGCTTGTACGATCGAGCCGTATCGATGAAACGCAGCAGCGCGCACCACAACTCGGTTCCGTTCGAATCGATCTCGAGTACGGTGCCTCCGGGATACCCCGCCATGAAATACGGATCATACGTCGAGAGCCTCAGCGCGTGCGGAAACACCCGTTTCGCCCGCTCGGCCTCATAGAAATGCACCGCGTGATCGAGAGTGAGAACGGGGCGATTGTTGAGCATATCCTCGGGCGGGAAGAAGAAGAACGTTCCGACGATGTGACAGCCAAGGATGACGGCGATGATCGCCGTCCGGCGCCGTTCGAGCGGCTCCCCCCCGCCAAACAGCCTGACCAGCGGAACGAGGGCAAGAAGCGCCGCCACACCGAGCAGGGCCGCGGCGGGGAGCGCCACGCCGTGGATTCCGAAGCTCCTCGACGTCGAGAGAATGCCCACGAGGGCCGCCGCGCCGAGAAGACCGTAGTCCACCGCGCGAAGTTTGCCCGGGACGTGTGTTCGATTCTCCATGGGCGCCTATGATATACGATCCGTCGAAAAAGAACAACTGCCGGACGGCGGGCCTTGCCCCCCGATACGCCGCGCGGGAGTTTGCGCTTGACCGATCGTCGTGCAGACCGTAGCATCATGCCGTACATGCGAAGGAGGTCCTTCATGTTCGTCCGTATCGTGAGCGGGTTACGTCAGCACCGGAAGACGCTCCTCTTCGGAGCGATCGGCGCGGCGCTTTTCTTTCAGTTCGGCTGCGTTCCGGCCGTATACGAGTCGGCCGCGGGCACGCAGGACGCGAACGACGACGTTCATTACCTTGCCGCCTACGGCGACTGGCAAACCGTGGCGCCATTCGGCATGGTGTGGTGCCCCAACGTCGTCTCGGATTGGCAGCCGTTCACCTACGGACATTGGACATGGTCGTACGACGGTTGGGCATGGGTTTCCTACGAGCCGTTCGGCTGGCTCGTCTATAACTACGGCAACTGGTACTACAGCCAGGATATCGGCTGGTTCTGGGTTCCCGGCGACACGTGGTCGCCGGCTCAGGTCGAATGGTATTCGTTCGGCGATTACTGCTCGTGGGCCCCTCTGCCCCCGCCGGGCGTCTCCTGGCCCGAGCTCTGGGAACCGAACGGGGTCAATTTCTGGGTCACCGTCAACGCCGGTCACCTCACCGACGAGAATGTCGGCCGCCTCAGGCTCAAGACACCCGTTTCCCGCGAGATCGTCGAGCGGGAAGGCGTCGTGAAACGCCCGCCCGCCGTCGACCGGGTTCAAACGCTCGAAAAGAGAACGATCAAGCCGGTGACGATCAAGAGGCGGAGCGTCGATATTCGCCCGCAGACGCCTCAGGTGCCGCCTGAAGCCGTCCGAACGCAGAATCCCGACACTCGCCCGCAGACGCCTCAGGCGCCGCCTGAAGCCGTCCGAACGCAGAATCCCGACACTCGCCCGCAGGCGCCCCAGGCGCCGTCCAAAGCCGTCCGCACCGGGAATCCCCAGCGGGAGCGGATGGTCCTGCCCCAGGCCGACAAGCGCAAGGTGCAGCGGAATCAGCCGAAGGTGGAGCGCGAGGTGCTCGTGCCGAAGCGCCCCGCCCCGCCGGAGCACCAGGGGAAGGACACCGCGCCGGACAGCACGAAGAAGAC
>JBEKAW010000109.1:0-8400 GCA_050015715.1 Candidatus Krumholzibacteriaceae bacterium | reverse complement strand
ACGAGGGCGCTCGCGAAAGACCCCGCTCAGCGGTACCAGCGCATGAGCGAGATGGCGGACGATCTCGATCTTCTGAAGGAAAGCGTTCACAGGGAGGCAAAGACTCCTGCGACTCGGGCCGCGGGCGCGAAGCGAATACGGCTCTGGACCGGGCTTGCCGCGGTTGTGATTGTCGCTATCCTTGCTCTCGTTCTCGGACGGCACTACTTCCTCAAGCCGAGCGAGAAGCCGATCACCTCGGTCGCGGTGCTTCCATTTCAGAACATGTCGGCTGACCCCGAGCAGGAGTACTTCTCCGACGGGATGACGGAGGCGATCATCAAGGAGCTCTCTCAGATCAAGGCGCTTCGCGTGATTTCGCGGACGTCGGTGATGAGGTACAAGAAGACAGAGAAGGGCGTGCCAGAGATCGCCCGCGAGCTCGGGGTCGATGCGATCGTCGAGGGCTCGGTGCTGAGAGCCGGCAATGATGTCCGCATCACCGCGCAGCTCATCGCCGCGCATCCCGAGAAGCACCTCTGGGCGGATGACTTCACGCGCACCCTCGAGAACGTGCTCATGCTCCAGAGCGACGTCGCGCGCGCGATCGCACGCGAGATCAACGTGGCGGTGACGCCGGCGGAGCAGGAGCGGCTGGCCCGCGCTCGAGTGGTGAATCCCGAAGCCCACGAGGCGTACCTCAAGGGAAAGTACTTCTGGGGCAAGTCGATGCCGGCTGACTGGTACAAGAGCATTCAGTACTTTCAGCAGGCGATCGACAAGGACTCGACCTATGCGCAGGCCTACGCCGGAATGGCCGAAGCGTACGATAATCTCGCAAGCATGGGTATCGAGCCGCCCCGGAAAATGTGGCCGAAGGTGAAGCAGTATACGGAAAAGGCGCTCTCCCTCGATCCATCCCTGGCGGAGGGCATGCTGCTCAAGGCGGATGTGAAATTCTGCTGGGATTGGGACATCAAGGGCGCCGAGGAGGAGTACAAGCGCGCCATCGAGCTCGATCCCAACCTCCCTCTGGCCCACTTCTGGTACGGATACTATCTTGTGACTCAGAAGCGATTCGAAGAGGGCAGAGTGGAGATGAGAGAGGCTCTGCGCGTGGATCCTTTGTGCGCTATCTACATGCAGGATATTGGCTACAGCTACGCGTTGGCTGGAGAGTGCGACAGCGCTCTCGTCTACGTGCGACGCGCGGCCGAGCTCGACAGTACAGTCTCCCTGATCTCCACAACCGGAACGTATGCTTACCTGAGGCAGGGGAAGTTCGACAAGGCGATTGAGGAAGCCAAGAAGGGGGCAGCCAAGGGAATCGTTCCCAGTTTGGAGCTTCTCATCATCGCGTACGCGCGCTCAGGCCAGATGGACAAGGCACGGGAGTCCCTCGCGCAGCTCTTCAAGCGGATGGGTAGCAGCTACCTTCAGCCCACGGCAATGGTGGAGATATACTGCGCCTTCGGCGATCGAGGGAAGGCGCTTGAATATCTCGAGAAGTCGTATCGGGATCGGGACCCGAATCTGATCATGCCTGCACTGTGGTCCCCCTGGTGCGACTATCTCAAGTCGGATCCCCGATATAAAGAGATCATGAGGAAAGCGGGCGTGGAGAAATGATCGGCCGGACGATTTCGCATTACAGAATAGTGGAGAAGCTCGGCGAGGGGGGCATGGGCGTGGTGTACAAGGCCGAGGATATGACGCTCGGCCGCACCGTGGCCCTTAAGTTTCTCCCGCCGGAGCTTACGCGCGATGGGGCTGCGAAGGAGCGCTTCATCCAGGAAGCGCGGGCTGCCTCGGCCCTCGATCACCCGAACATCTGCAATATTCACGAGGTCGGTCAAACTGATGACGGCCAGACGTTCATCGCGATGGCCTACTACGAGGGGGAGGATCTCAAGCGCAGGATCGAGCGCGGGCCTCTGAAGGTCGAAGAGGCGCTCGATATCGCCGTCCAGATCGCTCAGGGGCTCGCCAAGGCGCACGGACAGGGGATCGTGCACCGAGATATCAAGCCCGCGAATATTCTCATCACCAAAGACGGCCTTGTGAAGCTCGTCGACTTTGGCCTCGCGAAGCTCGCCGGAATGAAGCTCACGAGGACGGGCTCGACGTTGGGAACGGCGCAATATATGTCTCCTGAGCAGGCGCGCGGGGAGGAAGTCGATGCACGGAGCGACATTTTCTCACTTGGGACCGTGCTCTACGAGATGCTGACCGGGAAGCATGCATTCCCGGGGGAGTATGAACAGTCGACGCTCTATGCCATTCTGAATCAGGAACCCGAGCCCGTGACGTCGCTTCGCTCGGGGATTCCGATGGAGCTTGAGCGGATCGTGAAGAAGACCCTTGCCAAGAAGCCCTCGGAACGATACCAGCACGCGGATGATCTCATCGTCGATCTGAAGGGCGCGGCGCGGGAGTCGGCATCAGCGGTCGCGCTAGGATTGGTGTGTCCGCCCGTCCCCCCGCGGCGACGCCCTCCCAGGATGTGGCTTCCGGCGGCGCTTGTCATAGTCGTGGTAATGGCCGCGGGCGCCTATTTCATCATCTCGGCCACGCGCGAGGCAAAGAAGCCCGCGGCTCTCGCGGCCGCCCCGCAATTCGCCGCGCCCGCGTGGAGAGATTCGATTGGGGTGCTGCCTTTCAGAGACTATAGCGCCGCAAAGGATCAGGAGTACTTCTGCGACGGCATGACGGAGGACATCATCACGAAGCTCTCGAGCGTTCACGACCTCAAGGTCATCTCGCGCACATCCGCAATGCGCTTCAAAGACACGGACAAGAGCGTACGGGAGATCGCAAGGGAGCTCGGTGTCGGCTCCATTCTCGAGGGGAGCATCCAGAAAGAGAAGAACGAGATTCGGGTGAACGTCCAGCTCATCCGCGCGGCCGACGACGCTCACCTTTGGGCCGAGAAGTACGACCGGAAGCTCGAGAGCGTCTTTCAGGTGCAGGATGAGATCTCGATGGCGATCGTGGAAGCTCTCGAGCTGAAGCTCACCTCGCAGGAGAAACAAGGAATAGCGAAGCAACCGATCGACAATGTCGCGGCGTACGAGTGTTACCTCAGGGCCTATCACGAAATCGCCCGGTTTGACGAGCGTAGTATCGATCGCGCACTCCAAAATCTGCAGGACGGCATCACGATCATCGGGGACAACGCGCTTCTGTATGCGGGCATGGCATACGCGTACTATCAATATGTCAATATCGGCGCCAGGCAAGAGGAGTACATCGAAAAGTCCGAAACGTATGCGCGGAAGGCCCTCACTTTGGATGCTGATTGTGCCCCGGCATATCTCGTTCTCGGCAATATCATCTCGGCCTTTCGAGGGAATCAGCAGGAGGCCGTTCGTCAGTACAAGAGGGCATTGTCCATCAATCCGAATGATCCGATCCTCTTGAGAAAACTCGCCGCTCAATACTTGTTTGCCGGCAAACGCGCCCTGGTTTCCCCTCTTGTCGAGAGGGCCCGCGAGATCGATCCGCTCACTGCGGCGCGGGCGAGCATACAGTTCGACATATACATGTCCGACGGCAAGTACGACCTTCTTGTCGCGTTCAGCAAGAGGTGGTATGAATCGGATCCTGAAAGCCCCATGGCCCAAGCCGCCTATGCCCTTGCGCTCGCGTATGACGATAGATTCAAGGAATCCCTTCCAATCATCAATAGGCTTGCTGAGACAAGCCCAGACAACGTGGTCACCAAGTTCGCGCTTCTCGCAAAGTATGGCTTGCTGAAAGACAGAGAGAAGGCATTCCAGATACTGACTCCTGATTTCCAGAAGACCTGCAGAAGGGACTACCAATGGTCCTACAATGTCGCGGAGGGCCTGGCAGCGGTCGGTGCAAAGAAGGAAGCCTTGGACTGGCTAGAGAATGCAATCAGTCGGGGCTTCCTGGACTACCAGTCAATGGAACGTGATTTTCTCCTCAACAATATACGTGGCGAGGAGCAGTTCAAGAAGCTCATGGAGCGTGCCAAGTACATGTCCGACCACTTCGAGGTGTGACCGTGATCGGGAAGACCATATCGCATTACAGAATCATCGAGAAGCTCGGCGAGGGCGGGATGGGGGTGGTGTACAAGGCCGAGGACACGAAGCTCAAACGCACCGTGGCGCTCAAGTTCCTCCCGCCGGTCCTCACCAGCAATCCGGAAGCCAAGGAACGATTCATCCAAGAGGCGCAGGCCGCCTCCGCGCTCGACCATCCGAACATCTGCAACATCCACGAGATCGACGAAACGGCTGACAAGCAGCTGTTCATCGTCATGGCGTACTACCAGGGAGATACGCTCCGGCGCAAGATCGACGCCGGGGCACTCGCCCTCCAGGACGCCGTGAACATCGCCATTCAGGTCGCGCGCGGTCTCGGGCGAGCGCACGAAGCCGGGATAGTTCATCGGGACATCAAACCCGGGAACATCATGATCACCGACCGTGGGGACGTTAAGATCGTGGACTTCGGGCTCGCGAAGCTCGCGGGACAGGCCAAGATCACGAGAACTGGTTCGACGCTCGGGACAGCGGCGTACATGTCTCCCGAGCAAGCGCAAGGCGTCGAGGTCGATCGGCGAACGGACATCTGGTCGCTGGGTGTGATCCTGTTTGAGATGCTGACCGGGCAGCTGCCGTTCAGCGGCGATCACGAAGCGGCACTTCTCTATAGCATCGTTCACGAGAGCCCGAGGCTGCTTTCGTCGCTGAGACCGGATCTTCCGCCGCCCGTTTCGTCCGTCATTTACAGAACCTTGCAGAAGGACCGGGTGCGGCGGTATCAGACCACGGACGATCTGATCATCGATCTGGAGAAGCTCGGCGCGGCCGGCGCGACGGCGCCGCGCCCGGAGAAATCTATCGTTGTGCTTCCCTTCGAGAACCTGAGCCCGGACCCCGATCAAGACTATTTCAGCGACGGATTGACCGAGGAAGTGATCTCGGATCTGTCGAACGTCCAGGCGCTCCGCGTGATCTCCCGGAGCTCCGCGATGACGCTCAAGGGCACGAAGAAGAAGGTTCCGGAGATTGCGAGAGAGCTCGACGTGCAATACGTGCTGGAAGGGAGCGTCAGGAAGGCGGGGAACAGCCTGCGAATCACCGCGCAGCTCATTGATGCGGCGAATGACGCTCATCTGTGGGCGGAGAAGTACTCGGGCACGTTGGATGATGTGTTCGATGTTCAAGAGAAGGTCTCCCGCTCGATTGTCGCGGCCTTGAAACTCAAGCTGACGCCCGAGGAGAGCCGGAAATTAGCCGAGCGGCCGATCGACAATGTCGCCGCATATCAGTGCTATCTCAAGGCAAGCGCCGAAATTTGGAGATTTGACCTGAATTCGCTCGACCGGGCCCGCGTTCATCTCCAGACGGGCCTCGATATACTGGGCGCCAATGCGCTCCTCTATTGCGCGATGGCATTCGTCTATTTCCAGTACGTGAACATTGGCGCCGCGCATGAGGAGTACATCGCGAAAGCGAAGGAGTATGCGGAGAAGGCGCTCGCCCTCGATCCGGACTCACCGCAGGCGCATTTCATCATGGGAATGATCGGCGGGGCCTTTTGGGGCAATTCGCAGGAGTGGGTCCGTCGTCTCAAAACGGCTCTCGCCATCAATCCGAACTATGTCGATGCGCTGAGATTTCTCGCGGGCCCATACATCATCTCCTTCGGCAAACCCGCCGCCGCAGAGCCGCTCATGAAGAGGCTCAGGGAGATCGATCCGCTCGATCCGTGGAATCACATTCTCCGGGGCCTGTACCTGACCTTTGAAGGTCAGTATGCGGCGGCTCTCGATCCTTTCAGCCGGTACTATGAAGCCGATCCCGACAATCCCGTTGGCCAGTTCTTCTATGGCACGGCGCTGGCCCATGAGAAAAGGCTCGATGAGGCGTTTGCCATTATTGACCGCGGCGCGAAGGCTGCGCCGGATAACGCATGTACAAAGTTCGGTCTTTTGTTGCGATACGCGCTCCTGAACGACAAGGAGAAGGCGTTTCGGGAAATGACTCCTGACTTCCAGAAGACGTCCAGACGGGACCAGCAATGGTCTTATTTCGTCGCCCTGCCGCTGGCCCTGCTGGAGGAGAAAGAGGAATCCCTCGACTGGCTGGAGAACGCGGTCAATAAGGGTTTCATCAACTACCCGGAGCTCGAGCGTAATCGGTTCCTCGACAACATCCGCGGCGAAGAGCGATTCAAGAAGCTCATGGAGCGCGTGAAGTACGAGTGGGAGCATTTTGAGGTGTAGGGGTGGGCGTCGCCTACAGAGCCGGAGGCAACAAGGTGACGGGTTGAGCGGCGGCTCCGCGTCTCGCCGCGCACAAGACGCTTTCCGAGACACGCACGATTGCATATAATCCCTCTTTCGGTCGCCCATGAATAAGGAGGAATAGACAATCCCATGCCCGCACCCGCACCGGACAAGATCATCTACTCGATGATGCGCGTCAGCAAGTTCTACGGCACGAGACAGGTGCTCAAGGACATTTCCATCTCCTATTTCTACGGCGCGAAGATCGGCGTGATCGGGCTCAACGGCTCCGGCAAGAGCTCGCTCCTGCGAATCTTCGCCGGCGAGGACACCGAGTTCAACGGTCAGGCCGTTCTCTCTCCTGGATACACGATCGGGATGCTCGAGCAGGAACCCAGGCTCGACGAGTCCAAGACGGTGCGCGAGATCGTGGAAGAGGGCGTGAAGAAGGTCACGGAGCTCCTCGCCGAGTTCAACCGGATCAACGAGAAATTCGCGGAGCCCATGTCCGACGACGAGATGGCGAAGCTCATCGAGCGCCAGGGCGAGGTGCAGGAAAAGCTCGACCATCTCGACGCCTGGGATCTCGATTCGCGGCTGGACCTGGCCATGGATGCCTTGCGATGCCCGCCGGGAGATACGCCCGTAAAGGTTCTATCCGGCGGCGAGAAGCGGCGCGTGGCGCTCTGCCGCCTCCTGCTTCAGAAGCCGGACATCCTTCTTCTCGATGAGCCGACGAATCATCTGGACGCCGAGACCGTGGCCTGGCTCGAACAGCATCTCAAGCGGTACGCCGGAACCGTCATCGCCGTAACGCACGACCGCTATTTTCTGGACAACGTGGCCGGATGGATTCTCGAGCTGGACCGCGGCGAGGGCATTCCGTGGAAGGGCAACTATTCGTCGTGGCTGGAACAGAAGCAGATCAGGCTCGCGCAGGAGGGAAAGGCGGAATCCGATCGCCAGAAAACGCTTCAGCGGGAGCTCGAGTGGGTGCGGATGGCGCCCCGGGCTCGTCAGGCCAAGTCCAAGGCGCGCATCCAGGCATACGAGAGTCTCCTCTCCCAGGAAAGCGAGCGTCGCGCGCGGGAGCTCGAGATATTCATTCCGCCGGGGCCTCGTCTCGGCGGCGTCGTGATTCGGGCCGAAAACGTCTTCAAGGCGTACGGAGAGAACATCCTGATGGAGAAGATGAGCTTCTCGCTCCCGCCCGGCGGCATCGTGGGCGTGATCGGCCCGAACGGCGCGGGGAAGACCACGCTTTTCCGGATGATCACGGGGGAGGAGAAACCCGATTCAGGGGCTATCCGCGTCGGCGAAACGGTGACGCTCGCGTATGCCGATCAGGACCGGAGCCTGGATCCGGAAAAAACGGTGTGGGAGACGATCTCGGACGGCAAGGATATGATTCCCCTCGGCGACCGGGAGGTCAACTCGCGCGCCTATGTCGCCCGGTTCAACTTGTCGGGGTCGGATCAGCAGAAGAAGCTGTCGATGCTGTCCGGAGGGGAGCGGAATCGCGTGCATCTCGCCCGCGTGCTGAAGAAGGGCGCGAACGTCATCCTCCTCGACGAGCCCACGAACGATCTGGACGTTAACACCATGCGCGCGCTCGAGGATGCGCTCGAGAGCTTCGGCGGATGCGCCGTAGTGATCAGCCACGACCGCTGGTTCCTTGACCGCATCGCGACCCACATTCTCGCGTTCGAGGGGGATAGCTCCGTATTCTGGTTCGAGGGGAACTACTCGGACTACGAGAAGGACAGGCATCTCCGGCTCGGCGCCGCCGCCGACCAGCCCCACCGGATCAGGTATCGCCACTTGACGAGGGAGTAGGGGCGGAACTCTGCCGCCCTACCGGCTGCGCGAGTATCTTGACACGGAATCGAATCTTCTGTGCTATAATAACTCATCCCATCTCACAAGGATCAAGAGCATGAAGAATCTACGTGACAAGCATGCGGCTCGCCGGCGAGAGGAAACGCCGGCCCGTATCGCGCAGGAATGGCAAAGAACCTTCGATGCCGACCTGGACGCAATCTGGATCCTGGACGAAGACCAACGAATAGTCCGCTGCAACAAGATGGCCCAGCAGATATTCAACCTTTCCCGCGACGAAATGATAGGTAGACACTGCTGGGAGATGGTGCACGGCA
>JBEKAW010000108.1:0-8563 GCA_050015715.1 Candidatus Krumholzibacteriaceae bacterium | reverse complement strand
CTTCATCTCGCGGGACAGCTCGAACACGCGCTGGACGGTTCCCTGAATGGTGAGCGTGAACTGCTTGTTCTCGGGATCGTTCGTGTCGACGGTGAAGTTCTTCTCGAACATGCCCGGGAAGAGCTTCTTGCCGTCGATCGTCGCCTTGATCGTGCCCTCCCGCCCGGGAGGGATGGCCTTGTCGAACTCGGCCACCGAGCATCCTCAACCGGGCCTCACGTTGAGGATCTTGAGCTCGGCGTCGCCGACGTTCTTGAGCTTGAAGGTGTACGTGAAATCGAGACCCTCGAGCACTTCCCCGAGCTGAACGGTCTTGCTCTCGATGGCGACCTTCGGGGTCTTTCCCGGCGGCGCTTTCCCGGGCGCTCCCTCCTGGGCGGAGGCGACGCCGAAAAGGCCGGCAGCGACCGCGAGCACGAGAACCGCCGCGAGCAATCTCATCCGCGCATTCATGGACTGGCCTCCAGCCTGTCGGACGCTCCGACGAACGCTACTTCTTGCCTCCCGAAGCATCCCCGGCGTTCACGCTTCCCACGACGCCGAGGGTGAGCTCCCTGCACTTCGGATAGTTCGTGTAGATCTTTATGGAGCCCTCGTACTGGACAATCTTGCTCGTCGGACGGACGAGCACCGTGCCGCGGTAGGATTTGCCGGCGATGAGCTCCTGGATTTTCACCGTCATGTCGTCCCGGCTCGGCACCGTTTTGAGAATCTTGAGGCTGTCGCCGCGCGCCGCGACGATGCTGAAGGACCGGGTGAATCCCGTCGTCGCGCCCGGGGGAAGGGCCATTTCGCCGAAGTACAGCTTTTCGGGGTGAAGCTCGATGTCGCTCATGACCGAAACCGCTACCGGCACGAATTTCTCCTTGAGCTTCGGATAGTCGGTCGCCAGCACGACGTTCGTGACGAAGTTCTCGGGCGGGAGCTCGGTCTTTCTCCAGATCGTGAGGCGATACTTCTTGCCCTTTTCCATCGTTTCGAGCTTGAGGCCGACCTTTCCCTCCAGCGCCTTCGCCGTGCTGTCGCTTTCCCACCGGGCGCTCTGGATATTGACCGCCGTCGGGAGGAGGTTCGTGATGATGCAGTCGAGCTTGAAGGTCTCGTCGGTGAAACCGGCCCACCGCATCTCGCGGGAAAAATCGAGCCCCCGCCTGACGGTCCCTCTCACCACGAGAGTGAACTGATCGTTCTTGGGATCGTTCGTCTTGACGGCGAAGTTCTTCTCGATCGTGCCGGGGAAGATCTTCTTCCCGTTGATCTTGACGTGAATCATTCCGGTCTTTCCGGGGGCGACGGTCTTGTCATAGTCCGCCACCGAGCATCCGCACCCCGGGTGCACGTTCAAGATCTGAAGCTCGGCGTCCCCCTCGTTCCGGACCTTGAAGGTGTACTCGATGTCCTGCGACTCGAGCACGTCGCCGACCTGAATCGACGTGACGTCGATGACGGCCTTGGGGCCCTTCCCGGGCGGGGCCGTCTTGGCCGGTTGGCTCCGGACGGACGCGGCGCCGAAAAGGCCGGCCGCGAAAACGAGCGCGAGAGCCGTCACCATGAGCTTCGTCCGCATATTCATGCACTGGCCTCCATCCTGAATACCGTTTCACAAGGGCCGAATGAATGCGCAATTATACGGCGCCGGGGCGCGGGCGTTCCACAGAAAACCGGGGCGTCACTGCTCCGCCTGCCGCACGCTCCCCACGACGTCGAGGTTGATTTCCTTGTACCGCCGGTAGTTCGTGAAGATCCGTATGGAGCCGAGGTAAGGCCCGATCCTGTCCTTCTGCGGCGTGATCAGAATCGTCCCGCTGTAGGACTTCCCGTGCTGGACCTCCTTGATCTTCACCGTCATGTCGTTCCTGTTGGGAAGGACCTTGAGAATCTTGAGAGAATCGCCCCGGGAGGCGGTGATCGTGAAGGTGCGATCGAACGACTTGAACCCCGTGGGAGAGAGCACCATCTCGCCGTAGATGACCCGGTCGGGCTGGACCTCGACCTCGTTCATAACCATGATCGCGATCGGGACCCTCTTCACCGGAAGCTTCGGATAGTCCGTCGCGAGCTCGATCTCCGCGACGAAGTTGTCGGGCGGGAGCTCCTTCTTCTTCCATATGTTGAGGCGGAACTTCTTGCCCTTCTCGATCGTCTCGACCTTGAGGCCGATTCTTTCGTTGAGCTTGAGCCCCCTGCTGTCTTCGACCCACTTCGCCCCGGTGATATTGACCGGAACGGGAAGCAGGTTCGTAATCGTCGACTCGATCTTCAGATCTTCGTCGCTGTAGCCGGCCCAACGCATCTCGCCGGTGAGATCGAACGCCCGTTTCACGGTTCCCCGGACGACGAGGACGAACTGCTTGTTCAGGGGGTCGTTTGTGGTCACGGTGAAGCTCTTTTCGAACAACCCGGGGTTCTCGAGCTTCTTCCCGTCGATCTTTACGTTGACCTTGCCCTCCTTCCCGGGAGGGATGACCTTCTCGAAGTCGGCCACGGAGCAGCCTCAACCAGGCCGTACGCTGAGTATCTGGAGCTCCGCGTCGCCGGTGTTCCGTATGAGGAAGGTGTTCTGATACGAGAGGCCCTCGAGCACCTCCCCGGCCTGGATCGTCAGGTTGTTGACGATGGCCCGGGGGGCCTTGCCGGCGGGAGCCTTTCCGGCCGGAGCCTTCGCGGGAGGATTGCCTTGGGCGAAGGCGCCGCCAAAAAGCCCCGCAACGAGCATAACCACGAGAGCCGCGGCGAGTAATCTTCCTTGAATCTTCATGCGCTGCCCTCCAGCCTGTGAAGCGTCCGAGACGGGGCGACAATCATTCCATTATACATCAGAAGCAATGAGCGTGCCCCATAAAAAATGGTGGCCCCAGGGTGGCGATTCCTGTACATTATGCATTGCAAGCGGGCATTCAACTGGTAATACGGGAGGCCCGAGTATGAGCGCGGACAAAGATAATCGATTAATAAACAACGAGATATACATGGACCACATCGCGGCCGCGCCCGTCCGGCGCGAGGTCGTGGAGGCGATGATCCCGCTTCTGAGGGACGGATTCGGCAATCCTCAGAGCGTGCACGGGCGGGGGCAGGCGGCGGCGGAGGTTCTCTCTCGCGCACGGGAGCAGGTGGCGGCGCTCGTGGGGGCGGATCCGTGGGACGTCATCTTCACCGCTACCGGCTCGGAAGCGAACAATCTCGCCCTGAAGGGCGTGGCCCCGGCGCGCAAGAAGAAATCGAACAGGCTCATCATATCGGCGATAGAGCACCACTCCGTGCTCAACCCGGCGAAGACGCTCGGTAAGGAGGGATACGAGGTCGTGCTGCTCCCCGTGGACGGCTTCGGCGTCGTTTCGGTCGAGCGTCTCAAGGAGGAGCTCGGGAAAGGCGCCGCGGTAGTCTCGATCATGCACGCCAACACGGAGATCGGCACAATCGAGCCCATCGAGGAGCTCGCCGCCGTCTGCAGGGAAGCGGACGTGCCGTTTCACTCGGATGGATGGGGCACGGCGGGCGTCATTCCCGTGGAGATGGCGAGCCTCGGCGTGAGCGCTCTCACGATCGCGGCCCAGAACTTCGGGGGGCCGCCGGGGGCGGCGGCGCTCATTCTCCCGAAGGGGACCCCGACCCGCTCCCTCATCGAGGGGGGCGTGCAGGAGCGAGGACTGCGCGCAGGGCAGGAGAACATTCCCGCCATCGCCGGCATGGGCGTGGCCGCGGAGCTCGCGGCGAAGGAGCTCGGGGCGAACGCCGCGCGCACGAAGGCCGTTCGCGACGCGCTCCTCTCGAAACTCCCGGCGGCGATAGACGACGTTATCGTGACGGGGCATCCCGAGCGGCGGCTGCCCAACCACGCGAGCTTCTGCGTGAAATATATCGAGGGGGAGGGGATGCTCCTCTTCCTCAACCAGAAGGGAATCATGGCGGCGAGCGGCTCGGCCTGCACCTCGAAATCGCTCAAGGGAAGCCACGTGCTCCAGGCGATCGGGGTCGAGACGGCCATGGCGCAGGGCTCGCTCGTCTTCACGATGGGGCCGGAGAGCCGGCTCGAGGACGTCGAGGCGATTGTTTCCGTGATGAAGCCCGTCATCGCGAGGCTTCGGGAGATGTCACCGATCTACAAAAGGAAGTAGTCTATGGCGCTCTACAGCGACAAGGTGATGGATCACTTCATGAATCCCCGCAACGTCGGGGAGATCCCGGACGCGGACGGCGTCGGCGAGGTCGGAAACCCCGTCTGCGGGGACATGATGACCTTCTACATCAAGGTCAGGAACGAGCGGCTCGCGGACGTGAAGTTCAAGACCTTCGGCTGCGGCGCGGCGATCGCCGTCTCGAGCATGGTGAGCGAGATGGCGAAGGGGAAGACGCTCGACGAGGCGATGCAGATCACGAACGATTCGGTCGCCGAGATGCTCGGGGGCCTGCCCAAGAACAAGATGCACTGTTCGAATCTCGGCGCCGACGCGCTCCACGCCGCGATCGAAAACTACCGGTCCAAGGCGAAGGCGGCCCCGATCAAGGAGGCGGCCCCGGCGGCGGAAGGCGAGTCCAAGACGTGCCCCTTCTGCGACGCGGAGCTCGGGAGCGGGTCCGATCCGATCTGCCAGAGCTGCCAGATCGAATTCGAGGACTGCCCCGCATGCGGGAAGCTCGCGTCGAACAACGACAAATACTGCCCGCACTGCGGTGCGGAGCTCAAGAAGGAGTAGGTTCGAGCGAACCTCTCCCGGAGCGCCATGCCGAGGCAAGAGCTCGTTCGGAAAATCCAGATGCTCAAGGCGGAGCGAGGCGCGCTCATCCTCGCGCACAACTACCAGCCCCCCGAGATACAGGATATCGCCGACCGGCTCGGCGATTCGCTCGATCTGAGCCGCGCCGCCGCGACGGCGAGCGAGAAAACGATCGTTTTCTGCGGCGTTCACTTCATGGCCGAAACGGCGGCGATTCTGTCCCCCGAAAAAAAGGTTATTCTGCCCGAGCCTGAGGCGGGCTGCCCCATGGCCGACATGATGTGCGCGGAGGACCTCATCTCGGTCAAGAAGCAACATCCAGGCGCCGTCGTCGTCACCTACGTCAATTCGACCGCGGAGGTGAAGGCGGAAACGGACATCTGCTGCACGTCGGCAAACGCGCTCCAGGTCGTGAACTCCGTGCCCGCGGGGAAGAAGATCATCTTCGGGCCGGACAAGTACCTCGGCGGGTGGGTCGCGGCGCAGACCGCGAGGGAGATGATCCTCTGGCAGGGCTTCTGCCCGACGCATCAGAAATTCTATCCCGATGAGATCGGCGAGCTCCGGAAACAGCACGCGGGCGCGATCGTCATGGTCCACCCCGAGGTCAATCCCGCGGTCGCCGCCGCAGCCGACGTCGTGCTCGGCACCGGCGGGATGATCGCCTACGTCGAGAAGAGCCCCGCGCGCGTCTTCATCGTCGGCACCGAGACCGGGATGGTCTACCGGCTGCAGAAGAAGTTCCCGGACAGGGTGTTCGTGCCGGCGTCGGAGCGCGCGCTCTGCCCCAACATGAAGAAGATCAGCCTCGAGAAGGTCGCCCGTTCACTCGAGACCCTCAAGCCCGTGATCACCGTCGACCCCGCGATCGCGGACCGCGCCCGCAGGGCGATCCGCAGGATGATCGAGACGACGTAACGTGAGGAACGGCCGTAACAGCGAGATGAGCGCAGCTCCCCGGGAAAAGAGATTCTTCACCGCGCTCTTCGCCGGAATGATCGCGCTCCACGTGGCGCTCCTCTTGTCGTCGCGCCTCTACCCCTTCACCGACATCCCCGATCACCTCGCCGCCGCGACCATCATCCGCCACACGGGCGAGCCCTCGAACCGCTTCGCCCAATACTACCGCGTCGACATGTTCATGAAACCGAACACCTTTCACGTCGCCTTCTCGGGCCTCGCGATATTTCCCTCGGTCGAATTCGCGGACAGGATATACTTCGCGCTTTACGCGGCGCTCCTCCCGTTGTCCGTGCTCGTGGCGATCAGGAAGCTCGGGGGAAATCCGTGGTTCGCATTCCTCTCGTTTCTCCTCGTATACAATTACAGCGTGAGCTGGGGGTTCGCGGGTTTTGCGCTCGCGATCCCGCTCGCGATCTTCTTCTGCACATTCTTCGTGCTCGACGCGCGGGGCGTATCGGGCTCCCCGCGGATCGTGTCGGCGGCCGCGGCGCTCGTCCTCCTCTACTTCGTTCATGTGCTCGCCGCGCTGTTCTGCCTCTTCGTCCTCGCGCTCGGCACCGTTGTGCGGCCCGGGCGGCCAACGGGCGAGCCCGGCGCGAGCTCCGGTCGCGACCGCGCGGAGAGCGCGCCCCGCGGAACCGGCGCCGCGGCGCTCCGCGGGGGCATCCTCGCGGCGTTTCGCGGGGTCGTTCTCGCGGCGCTTCCCCTCGTCGTGCTGATCGCCGCGTGGTGGCGCTCGGAGGCGCGCGGCTACGCAGGGCCGGGCGTATTCTCGTTTCTCCGGGGATACTACGGGAGCGCCTTCGTCCACACCTTCGCCGGCCGGTGGGCGTTCCCGATACGGGACAACTATCATCTCTTCAATGGCGCCCCGGGATACGCGATCGCCGCGCTCTTCACGCTCGCCATCCTGACCCCGGCAGCCGCCCTGTCGTTCCGGCGGCATCAGGCGCCGCGCGGCACGCGAGGCGCCGCCGTGCTTCCATTGTGCCTCGGGGCGGCCCTCTGCTATGTCCTCCTCCCGAATGAGCTCCCGCAGCAGGCGGTGCTCTATGAGCGCTTCTCGGTCTTCGTGCTCCTCGCGCTCGTCATCTACTGCGGCGCGCGCGCGCCCGTCGCGCTGCGCAGGGCCGGTGTCGCGGCGCTCGTCGCTGTGGCCGTTCTCCATTACGCCCTGTGGGCGAATTACTTCTTCGACTTCAACAGGGAGAACGCGGGCTTCGACGAGGCGTTTCTCCGGCCCGCGGCGAGCGGCGAGAATCTCGCGGGGCTCATCTACGATTACACGTACCGGGGGAGGCCCATCTATATCCATTTCCCGAGCTACTACATCGTGTGGGAGAAGGGCCCGGCGACGGCGAGCGTCGCGGACTACCGCTTCGGGCCGGTGAGGCGCGCGAGCGTCCCCGGACTCCCGCGTTACCTCGAGTGGGTCGGCAAGCGCGACAACTACGACGGCAGGTACCGGGACATGGACTACATTCTCATGAGGGGAACGGCGGGGGGGGCGGCCGAGGCGCGCTCCTCCGGCACGACCCCCGCGACCGGGGCCACGCCCTCCGCCGGCGCGACGGAAGAAATCCCGCCGGAGGCCATGCCGGGCGCCGAGGGATTCCTCGGCGACTTCAAGGTCGCGCGCACGTCGGGGCGCTGGTCCCTCTACGAGAGGACCGCGCCGCTCCCGAAAAACGATTGACAAGGCCCCGCCGTTCACCTAAACAGGCAATATGCTTTTTCGCTCCATATACGTCTATCCCGCTCTCGCAAGGAGGCACACATGAGACGCACGGTTATTCTCCTCACGCTTCTCGCCGTCTGCTGCCTGACCGCCGCGGCCGCGGCGGAAGACAAGGCGCCCGCATACAGCTTCAAGTTCAGCGGCTACTTCAAGGCCGACATGGCGTACGATCGCGACCGCGTCAACGCGGGCGACTACGTTCTCTACGTTCTCGACAAACCCGAGAACGACATGCTGAGCACGACGGCGCGCGAGAGCCGTTTCGGTCTCGACTTCAACTGGAAGGAAGACGAGATCCAGACGGACGGGAAGTTCGAGTTCGATTTCTACGGCCTCGGGGTCACGTCGGCGACCCTCAACTCGCAGGAGAACAAGGGAGCGCCGATGCTCAGGCACGCCTACCTGCAGTTGACGAAGGGGCACTGGTCGATACTCGCGGGCCAGACGAGCGACATCATCTCGCCGCTCGTTCCCAAGACCGCGAACTACACGGTCCTCTGGGACCAGGGCAACATCGGCTATCGCAGGCCGCAGTTCAGGATCACGACCTGGGGGAACGCGAACGAAAAGGTCAAGATCACGGCGGCCGTCGGCGCGTTCCGCACGCTCGGCGGCGATCTCGACGGGGACGGCGTCGATGACGGCGCCGACGCGGCGGTCCCGACCGTCGAGGGACGCCTCGGCATGGCGGCGAAGCTGGATCCAGAGCGCTCGTTCGAGCTCGGGGTATCGGGACACTACGGCAAGGAACAGTACCAGGCCAAGGACGCCGAAGACCGCGACGTGACGAAGGACCTCACCTCACGGTCCGGCAACGTCGACCTCAAGGCGACGTTTTGCAAGCACGTCGAGTTCGCCGGGGAGCTCTTCACGGGGCAGGACCTCGGCACCTACTACGGCGGGGTCGGGCAATCGGTGAACCTGCTGAAGAAGGAGATCGGGGCGAAGGGCGGCTGGGGTGAGCTCACCGTGAAGCCCGTCGCGCGCCTGTCGGTCAACGCCGGCTACGGGCTCGACAATCCCGACGACGCCGATTTCGTCATCCCCGCGGGCACGACGTCGACGAAGAGCTTCATCGGCAAGAACGCCGACCTTTTCGGGAGCGTCATGTACGATCTCACGAGCACCGTTACGGCGATGGTCG
>JBEKAW010000107.1:0-8594 GCA_050015715.1 Candidatus Krumholzibacteriaceae bacterium | reverse complement strand
GCCATCGCGGTCTGCGAGAACCTAGGTATAGAGAAGATGGAGATTCCGATCGGCCCCATCTACGAGTCGTATCTCGAATCGACCCGCGCGGCCTTCGGGAGGCGGCCCATGGACGTGACCGAGGAGAACATTCAGGCGCGCATCAGGGGAAACCTCCTCATGGCGCTCTCGAACAAGTTCGGCTGGCTCGTCCTCACGACGGGCAACAAAAGCGAGCTCGCCGTGGGCTACTGCACCCTCTACGGCGACATGGCCGGCGGCTTCGCCGTGATCAAGGACGTCCCGAAGACGCTCGTCTATCCGCTCTGCCGCTACCGGAACGCTCGCGGACGCAAGCTGGTCATCCCGAATTCAATCCTCCGCCGGCGCCCGACCGCGGAGCTCGCGGCGAACCAGTTCGACCAGGACACTCTCCCGCCGTACCCGGTGCTCGACCGCATCATCGAGCTCTACGTCGAGCGCGACATGGGCTTCGACGAGATCGTCGCGCGGGGGCTCCCCGCGGCCGTCGTGAAAAAGACGATTCGCATGGTCGACCTCAGCGAATACAAACGGCGTCAGGGCGCCCCGGGCATCAAGATCACGCCCAAGGCCTTCGGGCGTGACCGCCGACTCCCCATCACGAACCGCTACCGCGGGACCGGCAAATAATGAATACCCCGCGCCGCAGCGCGGGCGGCCCTCCGCGCGCCGAGCCCGTTATCAGGCCGTTTCGTCCGGAGGACAAGCCGGGCGTCGTGCGGATCATCCAGTCGGTCTACGACGATTTCAATTACATCCTCGACTTCGACGCATTCGAGACGGATCTCGTCGACATCCAGTCGACCTACCAGGACGCGGGGGGCGCCTTCTGGGTGCTCGACGACGACGGCGTGATTGCGGGGTCCGTGGCCGCCCTGCCAAAAGAGGGAGATACGTGCGAGCTCAAACGGCTCTACCTCGGGCGGCCGTACCGCCGCCGCGGTTGGGGCACGAGACTCTTGGCAACCGCGCGCGGCTGGGCCATTGCGAATGGATTCAGGAGAATGGTTCTCTGGTCGGACGTCCTCTTCCAGCCCGCGCACTTGTTCTACGCGAGATCGGGGTTCCGGGCGACAGGCGCAACGCGCGCCATCGACCCGACGAATCCCACCAGCGTCGAACGCTACTTTGAAATGGATCTCTGATACGCGCGGGTGACGCCGCTGGGGTCCCCGACCGCGCACGATTAGCGGGTGACGCCGACGGGGCCCCCGCACGCAGCGCAGCGAGCAACGCGAGCGAGCACGTGCGGGGTGCAGGCGGCGGCAGGACCCGCGTATCGGGCCCGCGCGCTACACTTCGGTGCCGTCCGCGATGGCCGCGCCCTTCGGCACCACGATGATCCCGCTCCGAATGTAGAATCGCTCCTCGGGGTCGTCGTAGTTCTCGAGGCCTTTTTTGTTCACGAGGGAGACTCGGTTCCCGATACGCGCGTTCTTGTCGATGATCGCCTTGCGGATGACGCACCGCCGGCCGATCCCGAGGGGCAGGCGGTCCCCCTGCTCCCACGGAAGCTCGTAGAAATCGGCCCCCATCACGATCGAATCCTCGATCACCGTGCCGGCGCCGACCCGCTCGCGCACGCCGACGATCGATCGCGTGATCGTCGCCCGTTCCACGATGCAGCCGCTGTTGAGGATCGATTGGACGACGCGGCCCTCGTTGACCTTGGGGCCCGGCAGGAACCGGTAGTGCGTGTAGAGCGGATGCCGCTCGTCGAAGAGGTTGAACGGGGGAAGGGGGGCCAGAAGATGCATGTGGGCGCGGTAGAACGACGAAATCGTCCCGATATCCTCCCAGTAGTCGTCGAAGAGATACCCGTGCACGTTGAGTCTCGTGAGCGAGTCGGGGATGATCTCCTTCGCGAAGTCGATCATCCGCGGGTCGCGCTCGAGGACGTCCTTGAGCACGGGGAACTTGAAGAGGTAGACGCCCATCGAGCCGAGATACGGACGGCGCTTTCCCTCGGCCGCCGGGAGCCCGAGCGTCTTCACGTTGCTGCGCATACCGGTGAGAAGCTTGCCCTTCGGCTTCTCGCGAAACTCGATGATCCTCCCGCGCCCGTCCGCCCGCAGGACGCCGAACTCGCTCGCCCGCTTGGGCGGCACCGGCTTCACCGCGATCGTGATATCCGAGCCGAGCATCCGGTGCCGCGCGATGTAATCGACGTAGTCCATGCGGTAGAGATGGTCCCCCGAGAGAATGATGACGTCCTTGGGCTCGAAGTTCGCGACGTACGGCAGCACCTTACGGACGGCGTCCGCCGTGCCCTGGAACCAGTCGAGCGACGACGACGTCTGCTCGGCCGCGAACACCTCGACGAATCCGCTCGAGAAGGTGTCGAACCGGTACGTCTTCGAGATGTGCTGGTTGAGGGAGGCCGAGTTGAACTGCGTGAGCACGTAGATGCGGTCGATCTTCGAGTTGATGCAGTTCGACACCGTGACGTCGATAAGGCGGTAGTTGCCCGCGAGCGGCACGGCGGGCTTGGACCGCGTCTTGGTGAGGGGGAAGAGTCTCGTGCCCCTTCCCCCCCCGAGTATCAATGCAATGACGTCGCGCATGTGCGCCGTCCTACTCCTTCTTGAGCTGGATCTCGTTCACGGTGCCGAAATCGCTCAGCGGCCGGTCGAAGAGCTTCGCGTTCCCCACGACGAGGATCGTGAGCTTGTCCGGCTGGAGATACTTCTGGGCCGCGGCCTTGATATCGGCGACCGTGAGCTTCGCGTATGTTTCCATGTCTTTCTTCGGCGTGTCGAGCGGCCTTCCCTCGAAGCGGAGCTGCACGAGGCGGCGCACGACTCCCGACTTCGACTCGTTGTCGAAGACCTGGCCGTTCACGTAGGAATCGACCGCTTTCTTGACCTCATCCGCCGTCGGCCCCGTGTCGCGCATCCGCTTGATCTGCTCCATCATGATCGTCGCGGCGCGGTTGGACGCCTCGGCCTTGCTCTGCGCGAACGCCGTGAAGAGGCCCTTCGCCCAGGGATCGGCCGAGTACCGCGACGCGGCGCTGTAGGCGAGCCCCTCGTTGCTGCGGACCTTCTCGGTGATCCACGACGTGAAGCTCCCGCCCCCGAGGATGAAGTTCATGATGTTGACGGCACAGCGGTCGGGATCGTTCGAATTGATCCCCACGTGCCCCATCGATATGTACGCCTGGTTGATGTCCATGAAGGCGTAGTTGACGCTCGGCGCCGGGGCGACCGCGATATCCGGCACCTTCGGAATCGCAACGTCGGCTTTCTTCCAGCCGGCGAACGCCTTCTCGAGGAGACCTGTGATCTCGTCCTTCGTCACGTCCCCGCTGATCCCCACGATCGCGTTGTTCGGGTGGAAGTACGTGTCATGGAACTTGACGAGGTCGTCGCGCGTGATGGCGTTGAGACCCGCCGTCGTCGTCTCCCACGTGTACGGATGATCCCCGTACACGAGCTTCGCGAACTCGCGTCCGGCGACCGCGTTGGGCTCGTCGTTCCTGCGGAGGATGTCCTCGAGCATGGTCTTGCGCTTCATGTCGATCTTGTCGTTCGGGAACGCCGGGTTCATGACGAGATCGGCGAAGATCTCGAGCACGTGCGGCAGATCCTTCTTGAGGCAGCTGACCGCGATCGTCGTGCTGAGATCGCCGCCGGCGCCGGACGGTCCGCCCCTGCCCCCCATCATACCGCCGCCCCCGGCCCCTCCGTAGATCTCGATGTCCGCGGCGAGAAACTCGAGCTCGTCGTTGAGCTTGTCGCCCGGCCACGTGGCCGTTCCGCCGTTCCGCATCACCCACCGGGCCATCTCGTTGAGACCGTCCTTCGCCTTGTCGGGGAAATAGGTTCTCACGAGAAGAACGACGTCGACGACGGGGATCTCGTGGTCCTCGATGAAGAAGCCCGTGAGCCCGTTCGAAAGCGAGATGTCGACCGTCTGCGGCGTCGTGATCTTGAGCGGCTCGTATTTCAGCGTGCCCGGGTGCGGGCGTTTACCCGCGACGGCGAGCGAGGCGAACGAGACGGCGAGCACCGCCGCGAGCATCATGATAAAGGCTTTCTTTCGCATGGCTTCTCTCTCCCTTACTTCTTGCCCTGGGCGGCCTTCGCGCGTTCCCAGAGTTCCTTGCCGAACGCCTTGCGTTCCTCGTCGGATTTCATCGTCTGGAACTTCTGGAATATCGCCTGCTGCTGGTCCGGCGGCAGCGTCTGGATGTACTGCATGAGCGCCGCCCGGTCAACCTTCTCCTCGCCCCCCGCCTTGTTCTGCTCCTCGATCTGCACGCGCCAGGCGACGGTGCGGTTCTTCGCGGTCAGGTACTTGTTCGCGACGCGCTGGATGTCGTCCGCGGTGACCTTCTTCGTGCGCTCGAGGTCCCTGAACGCCGAGTGGTAGTCGCCGTAGATTATCTGCCCGAAGGCGACCTGGAACGCGATGCCGAGGTTGGAGCCGAGAGAGCGGATCATGCTCGCGTCGAGCTGGTTTTTGACGCGCTGGAGCTCCCGGTCGGTCACCGGCTCCTTCTTGACCTTGTCGAGCTCGTCGAGGATCGCCTTTTCGACCTCCGCGAGCGTGTGCGGCGAGCGGGGCGCCGCCTCGATCACCATGAGATTCTCGTAGCGCTGGCCGGGGCCGCTCGACACGCTCGGCTCCTCGGCGGTGAGCTGCTGGTCCTCGAATATGCTCTTGTAGAGCCGCGACGTGCGCCCGCCCGCGAGAATGCTCTCGAGGACGTCGAGGGCCGCCGCGTCCGGATCGGGATAGATGGGCTTGTGGAAACCGATCATGAGTTTCGGGTTTGCCGTGTGCTCGAGGACGACGCGGCGCTCCCCCTGCTGCTCGGGCTCGCGCGTCTCGACCCGCGGCGGCGCGGGCTTCGACGCGATGGGACCGAAGTATCTCTCCGCGAGCTTCTGCACCTGTTCGAAGTTCACGTCGCCGATCACGACGCCGACAGCGTTGTTCGGCGCATAGCGGACATCGTGGTAGCTCTGGAGATCGGCGCGGTCGATCCGCTGGAGATCGCTCATCCAGCCGACGACGGGCCACTTGTACGGGCTCGCCGCGAACGCGACGGAGTAGAACGCCTCGCCGAGCGCGTCGTCGGGATCGTTCTCGCCGAGCCGCCGCTCTTCCATGACGACGTCGCGCTCGGTCCAGAACTCCCTGAAGACGGGCTCCTGCATCCTGTCGGACTCGATGTCCATGAAGAGCTCGAGCCTGTTGGCGGGAAGGTACTCGAGGTATACGGTCATGTCGTTCGACGTGAAGGCGTTGAGGAAACGCGCGCCGTTGTTCATGAACTGGCCCCAGAGCTCGTCCTTCACGATATACTGGCGCTGCTCGTCGAGGAGCTTCGCGATGTCGCCCCACGCGAGCTCGTATTCGAGATATTTGTTCAGATAATTGACCCCTTGGTCCTCGACGAGGTAGGGAGACGTCGCGAGCGAATCCGGGAGCTTCTGCATCGCGCGAATCTTGTCGACGATGAGCTTGTTCTGCTCGTACTTGCTCGCGCCGACGCGGTCCTTCTCCTCCTTCGTGAACGATTCGAGAATCTGCTTGGCGAAGGTCTGGAAGCGCGTGAACCGCCATTCGCCGATCTCCCTCCGCAGCGCGATCGTCTTGTCGCCGAGCGCGTCCTCTTTCTGGATATACGGAAGCTCTTTCTTGTAGTCCTTCGTCCCTATCGTCTGCGTGCCCTTGAACATCATATGCTCGCACAGGTGCGAGATGCCGGTGATGTTCGGCCACTCGTTCGCGGCGCCGACGTTGAAGCCGACCGCGCAGAACGCGACGGGGGCCTCGTGCCGCTCGACGACGAGCCATTTCATGCCGTTCTTGAGATTGAATTCCTTGACCTTCTCCTCGAGCGTCTGCGCGACGACCCCTGTCTGCGCGATAACGAGAACCGAGAGGGCCGCGAGCACCACCGCGAAGAGAAACGAAGTCCTCTTACCTCTGTGCATACCGCCTCCTTCCGGATGAGCGCTGAACGTGAAAGACCCCTGTAGAACCGATGGTGGAATGCCAGCATCGAAAAAGCGCGCCTATCCTACTACACTATTCTGGAAAATGGAAGCGCAAAGAGGGCGCGCGGACGGCGCCGCGCGGGGCGGGGCTTACCGCAGGAGCACGAGCTTCGCGCTCTCGCGCAACCCGGGAGTTTCGAGAACGCAGAAATACACGCCGCTCGCCACGGGGCGCCCGGACCCGTTCTTCCCGTCCCACGACGTTTCGTAACGCCCCGCGTCGACGACCCCGTGCCGGAGCTCCGCCACCACGCGCCCCGAGACGTCGAAAACGCGCAACGTAACGGGAGTTCTCTCCGTGATGTCGTACTCGATACGCGTACCGGGGTTGAAAGGATTCGGAAAGGCGCCGCGGAGGCGCGTCACATCGGGAAGCCCCTCGATCCCCTCGTAGGAAACGTCATCGACGAAGATGTTCTTCGCCGATAGAGCGCCGCCGTTGTCCTGAAAGACGCCGAAGTAGCATGAATGGTAGGGCTTCAGGTCCCCGATCGTCGCCGCGAAGAGCACGCCGCCCTCGTCTTCGAGCGTCACCTTCGTCCTCCGGACGTTATCCCGTTCCACCGTGACGGTATAGATCCTGCCGGACAGGAGAAGGCTCTTGTCCACGAGGGTCCGGGTGCTGTCCCGGGCGTCTCGATAGGCGAGGCCGTAGGTAGTATCGAGAACTATCCGCCAGTCGCCGCCGCGGCCGTTGAAGAGCCCCGTGTACGCGCCCGGGTACCGGACGTCCTCGAACTTCGCCTTCCACTGGAACCGCATGGGCGTCGAGCCGAAGTCTCTCGCCGTGAAAATCGCCTTGTCCCAGCTGTCGGAAGAGTTCTCGGGCGCTTGCGTGATGAGCCACGAGTATCCCTCGCTATATGAGCCGTAGTTCAAGGCGAGAGCCCAGAGCGACGCCCCGATCTCGTAAGCCCCTTTCCATTCGGAGAACCCTCCCTCCTGAATCGTGCCGTTCCTCGAGACTTCCCTGTAGGAGAAGAAGGCGTGATACCTGACTGCATTATCGACATACATGTCCACCCGCGCAAAATTGTCGTCCGTCAGGAAGGCGAGGGCGTCGTCCCTGAAAGGAACGTAGGAGTTCACGTCGAAGCTCTCGAGATACTTCGAAACGATCAGGAACCACATCTGGTGACATTCGAAATAGGACGTCGTATCGTCCTTGCTCCACATGATCCCTCCGTAGCACCCTCCCGACCGGTCCCACCGGTTCTTGATGATCCAGTCCACGTTCTTCTGCACGGCGAGAAGATATTCCGGACTCCTCGTAACGCCATACGACCTGAGCAAGGCGATATCGGTCTTGAGCTGTTTCTGCACGTGGTACAACGTGTCGGCGAGACTGAATGCGCCGTTCGAATCCTGGCACGCGACGAAGGTCGAGGCGAGCGCCTCCACTTCCTGTCTGGAAACCTCCGTGAACGATACGTCACCGAGAGCGTTGAATGCATACCAGCAACTTGCGTAACCCCTCAGGAGAACGGCGGACTCCTCGTTGGCCTGAATGGGTCCGGTGAGGGCGCCCACGACATAACGGTAGACCTTCCTCAGGTCCGCCTGGGCCATCGTGAACAGAGCGTTATCGACGCCGCGGAAGTGCATCGTGCTGAGCGCGTAGGTGGAGAGGATAAGGCCGTACTCGTATTCATGGGTCGCGAGATCCAGGCCCAGTATGGCGCCGTTCAGCTGCACGGATGCGTGGATGAATTCCTGTTCCTGTTTCAGATACGGATCCATGAACGCGTTATCCATATCCATCAAATCCATTGCCTGCGAAGCCATCAGGGCCCCTTCCTGCAGCTCCACCGAGAATCTCCAATCGTGAAGGTCGGCCGCGCACCATCCGCAGCTCGTCGACCAATGCAGCTCGCTCGCCCAGTTGCCGCGCAGTGAATCCCGGAACCCGTGTTCGCCGACCGGGCGGATGATCTGGAGCTCTTGCTCCTTCAGATAGTCATGGGGCTCTTGCGAGCAGTACGATTGGCGGTCATGGACGAGATAGCCCGGGCTCAGACGGTCGATGCGATAGAGCGATTTGTAGCTGTTGTTTCCCCCGTCCGTGACCCAATCGCCCCAGTCGATCTTTCCCGAAGCGAAGCTATCCTTGAAATCGGGTGTCGAGGATAATTCCCGGCCGGAAGCCGGAGCGCACAGAAGGGCTACTGTCGCAAGTATGACGAATAATCGGGGAGAGCGGAGACCATCCATTGCCAACTGTTGCATTCCCCCATGGGCATCACGCGGGCGGCGCCGCGCAGGGCGCGCGGCGTCCCGACCCGTCCTTTGCGCAACGGTATTCGAATTTCGCTCAGTTCAGCCCCGTGACGACCTTGAGCGTGCCGTCCTTGAACTGGTTCGCATCGGTGCCGGCGTCGAGAATATAGAGCTTCTTGTTGGTGGCGTCCCAGCGGACCGCGGTCGGACTATTGAGATGGCCCACGAGCACTTCGGTCTTCCTCGAGCTGACATTGATCCTGGCGACCGTGCCGCTCTCCGTATCGGCGTAATAGACCCACAATGGGGTGGCCGAAAGTGACTCGACGCTCTTGCTGGCCGCAA
>JBEKAW010000106.1:0-8615 GCA_050015715.1 Candidatus Krumholzibacteriaceae bacterium | reverse complement strand
AAGCACGACGAAGAAGATCGCGAGGACGATTCTGTACCAGAAGGAATGGAAGGGGTCGTAAAGGCGAAGGGCGTCGACGAGCCTCGCGCCGGCCGCCCCCCACGTGTGCCGGTAGAAGTTTTCCCGTTCGAGAAAATCGGGAGGAACGAGCTCGGTCGCGATCCAGCCGGCCAGGCTCGCGCCGAACAGGATCGCGATCGCGGTCACGGCGAAACGGTACGAGATGAACGTTCCCGCCGCTGTCCGCTGCTTTACGCCCATAACCCTCCCGTTCGAGGAATCGACCCGGCCTCTTCCCGCGCATTGTAAGGCATACGGGTGAGCGCGCTCAAGGAATTACGACAAAAGGTATTTACTTGAACGTCGCAAGTGGTTATATAGCATGGAAACGCGAACGCACCGCCGGGGCGGCGTTCGAGCGCTCACCTCACGAGGCATGAAATGAGATCCACGAGAGCAATCCTCGCGGCCATCCTTCTCTTCTCGATCGCAGGGCTCGGCCCGGGGTGCGGCGCGAGAAGGGGCAACCCGGACAGGGACGCGTACCGGCGGTACGCGTCGCTCGCCGTGAAACTCTGCGCGAGAATCGAACCGCTCCGGGCGTCGCGTCTCGGCATCTCTTCGTCGGATTCGCTGCTCTTCACCTATTCGGAGGACGAGATACGGGTGGCGCTCGCGAAATCGCAGCGCCTCGTGACGCAGTTCTCGGGCATCCCGGCGGGGCGCTTGAACGGCGGGGACACGGATCGCGCGACCGTCATCATCGACTGGCTCCGCGGCGTGACATTCGCATTCGACGGCTTCGACAGCTTCAGGTGGAACCCGCTCCTCTACTGCTGGACCGCGGAAGAGGCGCTCTGGGTGATACCGTCGAGAATCGAACCTCCGTACAGCGGGGAGCTCGACGCGTACCGGAGGCGCATACTCCGCATCCCCTCGCTCTTCTCGAACGCCTCGGCCAATCTGAAAGACCCGGCCGAATGGCACGCCCGGTATGCGATGGATGAGCTCGACACGCTCGCCGCGGGGCTTCCGGATCTCGCGGCTCTCGTCAGGCAGCGCTACGGGACGTCGCTCGACGGAGAGCTCGCGACCGTACGGCAATCGATCCTTGATTTCCGCCGCTTCATCTCCGACACGCTCATTCCCGCCTCGCACGGGAAGCTCATAATCGGCTCCGAGAATCTCGCGAAGATCTTTCTCTACGGCGAGCACCTCGACGTCGATCCAAACGCGCTCGTCGCCGAGGGAGCGAAGCAGATGAAGCGCCTCGACGACGAGAAGAGCGCCATCCTCAAACGCATGGAGCTCGAGCACGAGGGAATTCTGCCGGCGCGCCCGGCGGCGGCCCCCGTGAACGATCTGTCTTTCGACTCGCGCGTCGAGCGCCTCCTCGAAGAGGAGGGACCGGCGGGAGGCGGCCTTTCGCCGCTCGGCCGCACCCGGGGGGCGCGCGCCACGAGCGCCTTTCCGGCGAGGCCGGAGTACCTGTCGCGCTCGGACAAGGCGCCGTTTCTCTCGATTCCCCCCGCCGGGGACCGCACCGCGGCTGCCGTAACGCCCCCCTTCTCCGCCCCGGCGTGCCAGAGCCGGGTCGCGCTCTCGGCCGGCGCGCCGCGGATGGGGGACGACGCCCTGCGTTTCGCGCTCCTCTGCGCCGCGCCGCGGATGCTCGAGACGGACAGGCTTCTCTGCGAGGCGAAGGATACGACCGCCGCCCTTTTCCCGAGCGCGACGTTCGAAGACGGGTGGCGCTACGCGGCGCTTCTCGATCTCGGAGAGCAGATCAAGAAGGACGATCCCGGGCTCTACATCCTCATTCTCGACGACTGGAGGACGCAGTACGCGCGAATGACCGTCGTGTTCTCCCTGCACGCGGGAACGATGACGTCGGACGGCGCGATCCGGTACCTCACGGAATCGCTGAACATGCCTCGCGAGGCGGCCGAGCGCGAGGTCGTCGCCGCGTCGGTCTCGCCGGCCGTCGCCTATCCGGCCATCTCGATGATACAGATCGAGAATATGCTCAGGAACATCTCGTACGTGTTCGGGTCCGGCAAGCCGCATGAGGAGCTCAGGAAGCTGCTCCGCCGGTCACGCGACATCCCCCTGTCGATGATTACGCCGAAGACGCAGTCGGACTAGAAGTCGTCCGCGCGGTACACGGTCCGGCCCGCGAGAACGGTCGCGAGCACCCGGATTCCCGCTATCCCGCGCGGCTCCATCGAGAAGACATCCCCCGAGATGACGACAAAATCGGCGAAGAGGCCCGCCGAGAGAGAGCCGGCGGAGGCCTCTGCATGGGCGGCGTAGGCCGCATCGACCGTGAACGCGCCGACGGCCTCCTCGACCGTGAGCCGCTCCGAAGGCCGCCATCCCCCTTCGGGCCTTCCAGAGGCGTCCTGTCTCGTGACGGCCGCGTAGATTCCCGGGAAGGGGTTCGGAGACTCCACGGGAAAATCGCTCCCGCCGGGAATCCGGCTTCCCGCCGAGATGAGGGAGCGCCAGGCGTAGGCGCCTTTGATGCGCTCCGGGCCGAGCCGCGCCTCGACCCAGGGCATGTCGGACGTGCAGTGCGTGAACTGCATCGAAGGAATGACCCCGAGCGCCGCGAACCGGCGGATGTCCGGCGCCGAGACGACCTGGGCGTGCTCGATCCGGTTTCTCCTGCCGGCGGCGGGATGAGCGGCCTCGAGCCGCGCAAAGACGTCGAGCGCCTCGCGAACGGCGGCGTCCCCGATCGCGTGCACGGCGCACTGAAAGCCCTTTTCGTACCAGGGGAGAATCTGCTCATAGAGCTCTTCGGGAGACTTCATGAGTATGCCTCTGTTGAGCGCTTCGTCCGAATAGTCCTCGAGCAGCGCGGCGCTTCGAGCGCCGAGGGAGCCGTCCGCGTAGAATTTCGCGCCGACGACACGGAAGAGGTCGCCGGGACGTCCGGGAGGCGGACCGGATTCGAGAAAGGACCCGTTCGCCGGATCATCGGCCGAGAGATACGCGGTGACCCTGAAGGGGAGCTCGCCAGCGGCATAGAGCTCGCGGCAGAGGGAAACGTCCCTCGCGGATATTCCCATCTCGTGCACGCCGGCGAGACCGAAGGCGAGGCATCTGCGCACGGCGGCTGCGAGAAGCTTCCGCCTCTCTTCCGGCGCGATCGGGGGTATTCGTCCCGAAACGAGATCCACCGCGTTGTCGAGGAGGATACCGGTCGGTTCGCCCTCCGGATCCTTCAGTATGCGGCCGCCGGGCGGATCGGGGGTGTTCCTCGTGATACCCGCGATACGGAGCGCGAGAGAATTCACGAACGCGGCATGGCCGCACACGCGGACGAGATACACGGGGTTGTCCGGCGCGGCGCGATCGAGCGGCGCCTTCCCGGGGTAGCGCGCGACCGGCCAGTCATTCTGATCCCACCCTCTCCCGAGAATCCAACCTCCCCCGGGCATGCCCGGAAGCCGCGCCGAGATCATCCCGAGGATATCATCGAGAGACGCCGTTCCCGCGAGCTCGAGCCACGCGCTCTCCTCGGCGTAGCCGAGGAGATGGGCGTGGGCGTCGGTCAGGGCCGGGATGACGGTCCTCCCGCCGAGATCGATCCTGCGGACTCCGGGCGCGAGCTGCGAGAGGAGCTCCGAGGAGCGCCCCGTTTCGACGACGCGCCCGAGCGAAACCGAGAGCGCCTCGACGAGAGGGTGCGCCGCGTCCAAGGTGTGAATTCTGCCGTTGAAAAATACGACGTCCACCTTCGATTGCTCCCGGTGTGCGGGATGGGCTTCGCTGCGCCGGAGATCCGGCGCGGCGCGAGGCACGCGACGCAGGCGGCGGCGCATCAGCGGTAGATGTTCTTGATCGATCCCCACGTCGTATGCTCGACAGCGGTCCCCGTGCATCCCGGACCCGATGTGATGGCCCCGATGTACACGTTGCAGGGAGAGGGATTCGCTCGCGCAAGGCAAGGAGAGGAGCTATGAAGCCAATAGGGACCCGCGGAGGATGCCCAGAAACAGAACATCGGATCCGTATAGAAATCGCCCGCGCCCGCGGTGCATCCGTCGTAATCCGCGGTGTTGATATAGAAATCGTTGCAGCTCAACGTGGCGCTGCCCCCGGAGCACTGAACGCCCGTGCCGCAGCCATAGACAATGCTCCGCGAAAAAGCGGCGCTCCCCCCGGAGAACAGGGCCCCGGTCGTGCAGTACACGATCGTCTCATTCCGGAGCGTCGGCGATCCGCCCTGGACTTCCACCGCCGTCCCGCACGAATCGACGATGCTGTACCACATCGTCGTCGTCGCCGCGCCGGATATCGCGACGCCGCGGCCGCACGCCTGAACGGTGACGAACTGTATGTATCCCGAGGAGCTCCCGCCGACGGCGACTCCCGTCGCGTACCCCCTGAACTCGAGGCTCCCGAGCGTGAACGACGTCGAATTGCTGAACGTGATGCACGTGCCGCTGAGCGGGGCCGGCGAGATCATGAACGCCTGCTCCCCCGTGGACTCGGTCATCGTGATGCTCTTGCCGCTCACGATGATGCCGGTCTGATGGTAGACCCCTCCGTGGATCGCCACGGCGTCTCCGGAGGCGGCGCAGGCGTTGACGGCATCCTGAATCGTCGGATAGAGCCCTCTCCCGTCGGGCCACACCTCATAGGTAGTCGTCCACGCCGCCGGGGCCAATACTGCAACAAGAAGCGAGACAAGGAGTAGCATCTTTAACACTGGCATCACCTCTCGTAAGAAGCCTACCACAGCGTGATGCAACGGTCGAGCCAAAAAAAGTTCCGCTCGAAGGTTGCCCGAAGAAGGGCGATCCATTATTATCATACGGAGTCGTTCCGGAAAAGAGAAAGGTCCATATGCCGTACAATCGCAGGGTCTCGTCGAACCCCGTTCTCGACTATCTCGCGGGGAACGTCGTCAACCAGATCATCGCCGCCAACGTCATCATCTACGTGATCCAGGTCATTCTCGCGCGAAGCTCGTTCATAGAGCTCTTCGGGCTCACCCCGCACGTCGTGCTGTCGAAAGGCTACGTCTGGCAGCTCGTGACCTACATGTTCCTTCACGGAAGCCCGTGGCATCTGATCCTCAACATGTTCATCATCTGGATGTTCGGGACCCCGCTCGAGGGCGTCTGGGGAAGCAACCGGTTCCTCAATTACTACGTCGTCTGCGGTCTCGGGGGGGCGCTTCTGAGCTTCCTCTTCTCGTTCAACACGACCGTTATCGGCGCCTCCGCCGCCGGGTACGGCATTCTGCTCGCCTACGCGATCCTCTTTCCGTACAGCGAGATCTACGTGTGGGGTCTCTTCCCCGTCCGCGCGCGGACGCTCGTCATCTTCATGGTGGTGATCGAGTTTGTGAGCGGCATAACGGGCGGGGACGGCGTGGCGCACTTTGCGCACCTTGGCGGGATGGGAACGGGCTTCATCTACCTCAAGAGCGACCGCTGGGTGCGGCGCCTCTTCCAGCGCAGATAAACGACCTCATCGCGACCTCGAACGCCTCTTTCTCCTCGTCGCTCAGATTCCTCGAAGGTTTTCCGTCGCGGATGTCGAGCGCGTATCCGCGCGTCGATGTCCGGCCGACGAGATTCGTGAGGATGAATCCGTTCTTTTCCTGGGTGAGGAGACAGAGAGAGTAGCTCTGCATGCCGCCGATGTCCTCGAAGGCGTTGTACTTCACGAGCCCCGTCCCGGAGTAGCAACCGGCGAGAAGCTGCAGGATGCGCTTGAGCTCCTCCGAATGGCCCCGCAGGAACTCCCGGTTCTCGTCGACCCCCTTGAGGAGCTCCTCGAGCGCGCGCTCGGTGCCCTTCTGCTCGTAGACTTCGGCCATGCCGCGGAACGGGCGCCTGAGCCTCAAGAGCTGCATGAACAGGAGGACGGCGCACACGATCGAAGCGACCGCGAGGCACATCGCGATGATGACGAGCACTTCGCTCTGCGATCCCGTTACCTGATTCATGGGGCCGCTTCGACCTCTTTCCCGCAAACGCGATATAAAAATGGGGGCTTTGGAAAGCCCCGAGTGTTTCAAATGCCGGGGGCGGGATTTGAACCCGCACGGGTCACCCCACTACCCCCTCAAAGTAGCGTGTCTGCCAATTCCACCACCCCGGCGCAAGAACATGTTTCGAGGGGTACCGGATCTACTTGCCCCCCGCCTTCGGCTTCTGCGTGCCTCCGGCCGGCTTCTGAGCGCTTCCCTGGGGCGTTCCCTTGGCGGCGCCGCCCTGTTCGCCCGCTCCGGGCTCCGGCACGTTGCCGAGAACGTCCTGGACGTTCTTCTGGTCCTCGGGAGCGACCGTTCCGTACTGGTGCGAGGCCGCCTTCCTCAGGGCGCTCGAGACCTTCGTGCCGCCCCGGCCCGTCGACAGGAACGCGAGCGACAGGGAGGTCAGAAAGAACAGGATGGCGAGGTACTGCGTCGCCTTGCTGAGGAACGTCGCGGTTTCGCGCCCGCCGAATATCTGCCCGCTCGACCCGCCGAAGGCCGCCGAAAGAGCTCCGCCCCTGCTCGACTGCATGAGAACGACAATCGTAAGCAGAGCGCAACCAAGGATATGCACAATGAGAACGATATTGAAGACCATTATCCCACCAGCCTTTTCAAAGGTAGTAGTTTAATGAAAAGAGGGCCTTCAGTCAAATGATTTATCGCGGGATGATGCCGAGGAACGACTCCGCCTTGAGAGAGGCTCCCCCCACGAGAAGACCGTCTATTTCCGCGTCCGCGAGAAGATCCGCTGCGCTTTCCGGTTTCACGCTGCCCCCGTAGAGGATCGGCGTCTCGTCGGCGGCCGCGGTGCCGAAGAGCTCCTTGAGGAGCATCCGGATAATCCCGTGCATGTCGGAGGCGTCCCTCGAGGTGGCCGTCTTCCCCGTACCGATCGCCCATACCGGCTCGTACGCGATGATCACCCGTGAGAACTCCTCCGGCTCGAGACCCTCGGAGCACTCGCGCACCTGGCCGGTGACGACGTCGTAGGCACGCCCCCGTTCGCGTTCCCCGAGGAGCTCTCCGACGCAGAATATCGGCCTGAGATTGTTCCGGAGCGCCGCACGAAGCTTCCTCGACAGGACGGCGCCCGTCTCGCCGATGACGTGCCGCCTCTCGGAGTGCCCGACGAGCACATGGGTGCAGCCGAGCGCCCGGAGCATCCCTCCCGATATTTCCCCCGTGAAGGCCCCTTCGTCCTCGAAGTAGAGATCCTGCGCACCCGCCTTCACCCCCGAGCCGTGTATGGCCTCGAGGACGGCGGGCAGCGTCGTGAATGGAGGAATGAGGATGACCTCGCAGCTCGTCCGGGCGGCGGCGAGGCCCGCCGCGATCTCCTTCGCGAGCGCCGCCCCCTCCCGGTGATCCTTGTTCATCTTCCAGTTGCCGGCGATGATCTTCCGCCGCATGGTCCCCCTCCCCAAGCCCGCTCCGGCGCTATTCGTCGCTCAACGCCTCGACGCCGGGAAGTTTCTTCCCCTCGAGAAGCTCGAGTGAGGCGCCCCCTCCCGTCGAAACGTGGCTGATCCTGCCGGCGAGCCCGAGCTGGTTCAGGGCGGCGACGGAGTCGCCCCCGCCGATGACCGTCTTCGCCCCCTGCTTCGTGATGTCGGCCATGATCTTCGCGATTCTCTTGGTTCCGCCGGAGAACTTGGGCACTTCGAAAACGCCCATCGGACCGTTCCAGAACGCGGTCTTTGCGCCCAGGAGCTCTTCCCTGAAGAGATCGACGGTCTTGTCCCCGATGTCGACGCCGACCCAATCCTCGGGTATGTCCCCCGTCGAGACGAGCTTGCTCTCGGAGTTCGCACTGATCTCCTTCGCGACGACGCAATCGACCGGGAGGAAAATCCGTTTCCCGCCGCCCGCGTCCGTCTTCTCCATGATCTCGCGGCAGAGGGGCACGAGCTCCTCGTCGACGAGCGACTTGCCGATCTCGAGGCCGGCGGCCTTGAAGAACGTGAACGCCATGCCGCCGCCGATGAGGATCCTGTCGACCCGGTCGAGCAGATTCTTTATGAGCCCCAGCTTCCCCGAGACCTTTGCGCCTCCCATAACCGCGACGAAGGGACGCTCGGGGCTCGAGAGGAGCCCCTCGAGCGCCTCGAGCTCCTTCTCCATGAGAAAGCCCGCGACGCGTTCCTCGAAATACTGCGTCACGCCGACCGTCGATGCGTGCGCGCGATGCGCCGTTCCGAAGGCGTCGTTCGCGTAGAGGTCTCCGAGCTTCGAGAGCTCCCGGGCGAAGGCAGGATCGTTCGCTTCCTCGTTCGGATAGAACCGGACGTTCTCGAGGAGCAGAATCTCTCCGGGGCGAATCGCCGAGGCGGATTTTTCGACCTCGGCCCCGATGCAGTCCCCGACGAACCGCACGGGATGCTCGACCAGCTCGCCGAGCGCGTCCGCCACGGGCCTGAGCGTGAACGCCTTGTCCTTCTTTCCCTTCGGCCTCCCGAGATGCGACATGAGGACGCACGAGGCGCCCTGCTCCGCGATATAATCGATGGTCGGAATGGACGCGCGCACCCGCGTGTCGTCCGTGATCATGCCATCCTTCGAAAGCGGCACGTTGAAATCAACACGCATGAGGACCCTGCGCCCTTTGAGATTCACG
>JBEKAW010000105.1:0-8690 GCA_050015715.1 Candidatus Krumholzibacteriaceae bacterium | reverse complement strand
CGGACGGGGCGCTTTTCATCTCCACGGACGGCGGCGCGAACTGGAGCCTGCGGGCTTCGAGCCCGGACGTTTTCACGCTCGGGTCCATCTGTCTCCAGGAGCAGTTCGGCATGGCGGCCGGCTCGAACGGCAGCGTCATGCGGACGGCGGACGAAGGAGAGACGTGGTATCCCCTCGATCCCGCCACCTTCGGTTACGAAACGATCAACGACGTCGCGGCGAACGGGCCGCTCCATTTCTGGCTCGTCACGGACAACGGCTCCCTGTACGAGACGAGGGATTTCGGGGCGACATGGCTCAAGCGCTCTCTCATGAACGGACGCCTCGCCGGGATCGATTTCCAGGGGGAGAGCACCGGCGTCATCGTCGGAAGCCAGACGGCGTTCTACACGAGGGACGGGGGCGCCACGTGGATCGCCGCGCCCGTGGCGGCCGAGCTCAGCGCGACCCGCATGGCCGATTCCCTGAGAATCATCGCTTCGGGGGCGGGAGGGGACATATGGGTGAGCGAGGACGGGGGCCCGACGTGGGCCCGGTTCGGCACGGAATGCCCCGTGGCGGCGGACGTGTGGAGCGTGGCGTCATCGGGGGACGGATGGTTCTGGCTCACCGGCAGAAATCTCTCCCGGCGCGTCGGATGGAGCGCGTCGCCGAGGAGCTGCGCGGCGTACCAGTTCGCCGACACCACGTGGGGGGAGAATATTTCGTTCATTCACGAAGGCGTGCGCGAGCCGAAGCACCGGATAGTTCTCAGCGCTCATTACGATGCCATCTCGGGAACCCCGTACGATTGCGCCCCCGGGGCGGACGACAACGGGACCGGGACCGTCGCGGTCCTCGAGTGCGCCCGGGCGCTGCGGGACGAACGCACGGAGCGCTCCGTGGAGTTCGCGCTGTTCGACGGCGAGGAGCTCGGCCTCGATGGAAGCCGGTACTTCGCGAGCGTTCTCGACACGGGTGCGGTCTTCGACGGCGACCTCCAGCTCGACATGATCGGCTGGGACCCGAACCCGGCCATGTCGGCGGTCATCTGCGAACGGCCGGGGGCGGGGCCCGATTCGGTCTTCGGGAACGCGATCAAAGCGTCCGTCGACTCGTTCGGGCTCGGACTCGGGACGACGGTCGTCACGGCGGAGCGCCTCTCGAGCGATCAGATCGCGTTCTGGGACGCGGGCATCCCCGCCGCGCTCCTCATCGAGGGAAAGCGCGGCGATCTCACGCCCTACTATCATTCGTGCTCGGACGTCGTGGCCCACGTGAACTTCGACTATTTCGCGACCTGCACGAAGGCCGCCCTCGGCGCGGTGGCGCAGCTCGCGGGGCTCCTGCCCGCGGAGATCGTTCCGAAACGCGTCGCGCTCTACCAGAACTTCCCCAATCCCTTCAACGCGGTGACGACCGTGTCGTTCGCCCTGCCCGAAGCGTCGAGCGTGGAGGTCTCGGTCTACGATATCTCGGGTCGCCGCGTGGCGCTCATCGAGCGCGGCCGCGAGGTGGCGGGAGTCATCAACCGGTCGTGGAACGGGAAAGACGACCGCGGGCGGCCGCTCGCGAGCGGAGTCTATTTCCTGCGTCTGAGAGCGGAGGGGTTCGAGGCGGTCAGGAAAATCGTGATTCTGAGATAGCGCTCACAGAAGGTCGAGCAGGCGTTCGACCTCTTCCCCTTCATTGTAGAAATGCGGAGCGAGCCGGATCGCGCCCTCGCGCAGGCTCGCGACGACCCGCGCGGCGGAGAGTTTCGCGTACAGCTCCTCCGTCCCCTGGCCGGGGTGGAGGAAGCAGAGAATCCCCGAGCGCTCCTCCTTCCCGCGCGGGCTCACAATACTGTAGCCGCGCGACCGGATGCCCTCCTCGAGGAGATCGGTAAGACCGAGGATCTTCTCCTCGACGTTCGCCGTTCCGATCTCGAGAAAACGCTCGATCGAGGCGCCGAGCCCCGCGATGCCGTAGAGATTGAGCGATCCCTCTTCGTATCTTCGCGCGTCCGGGAGCGGCGTCGGATCGTACTCGAGGTAGGACCGCGCGTTCTTCACGCCGAGCCACCCCGGGTTCCAGACGTCGAGCTCGTCGAGGAGCTCCTTTCTGCAGTAGAAGAATCCCGTCCCCGCGGGGCCGAGGAGCCATTTGTGCCCCCCCGCCGAGAGAAAGTCGATCTTCGAGGCGCGCACGTCGCACGCGAGCATTCCGAGCGACTGGATTGCGTCGACGTGGAGATAGATGCCTCGCTCGCGGCAGAACCTCCCGAGCGCCTCGAGATCGATCCGGTAGCCGTTCGAGAACTGGACGGAGCTCACCGTCACGCACCGCGTCCGCTCGGTGCATGCGCGCTCGAGCATTTCCGCCGTGATCCTGCCGTCGCGCGGCGGCACGAAGATGACGCGCACGCCGCGCCTCTCGAGCGCGAGCCAGGGATACACGTTCGCGGGGAACTCGACCGCCGGCATGACGAGGCTGTCCCCCTGCTTCCATCGGATGCCCTGGGCCGCAATCAGCACTCCCTGCGTCGTGTTCTTGACGAACGCGATCTCGTCGCTCCGCGCGCCGATGAGCCGCGCCGCCGCCTCGCGCGCCGCCGCGACCCGGCCAAACGCCTCCTCCTCGCATAGAATGCCCTTTTCGAGGAAGCCGCCCGCGACCGCGTTCATGGCCGCGAGCACGCGGGTCGAAAGCGGGCTTATCGCGGCATGATTGAAGTAGATGTAGCTCTTCGCCGCGGGGAACTCCGCGCGGTACCGGTTCCAGTCGATTGGATGATCAGCCTGTCTCATATGCTCCTCTCCGAAGCGAATGCGTTTCGAAACAAAGCTACACGGATAGAGGCTCCGCGAACAAGCAGAAAGAGGGTCGCCCGTTTCGCGGCGGCGTGGTATGCTGGACGCCGCGGGAGGCCGCCCCGCCCAGAAACCGTGGAAATGGTCCCGGGAGGAGCCGATTGACGTTCGCCCGTAACGTGTACCTCACCGTCGCCGCGAGAATCGTGATCGTCGCCGCCGGTCTCGTGACGAGCGTCATAATGGCGCGCACGCTCGGTCCCGCGGGGAAAGGGCTCTTCTCGCTCTCGATTCTCGTCTCGGGGCTGGTCTTCATGGCCCTGAACCTCGGGGTGGGCACGGCGTCCGGGTATCTCCTCGGCCGGAAGAAGGTGCCCCTCGAGGAGCTCGCGGGCAACTGGCTGAGCCTCTCCGTCGTGATCGGTCTCGGGGCGCTCGCGCTCTCGCTCTCGCTCGCGGGTGTCGTCGTGCCGCGGTTCGTGCCGTCGGTGCCCCTCGGGAACGTCGTGATCGCGCTCTTCGGCATTCCGCTCTCCGTCCTCGTGTTCAATTTCTTGCTGCTGTTCCGGGCGAACGACGACTTTCTCAGTTTCAACGTCGTCGACGCCCTGCACTCCGTCGCGTTCTGCGTGCTCTTCACGGGGTGCGCGATCTTCGCGTCGTCGCGGCTCCTCCAGGCCTCCATCGTCGCCTGGCTCGCCGCGTACGTCATCACGGGGTTCTTCGCGCTCCTTCTCATGTCCCGGTTCGTGCGGCTCGCCTTCCGCTGGAAAGGCCCTCTCGTGAAAGAGGCGCTCCGCTTCGGCGTCCAGCAGAACCTCGGCAACCTGCTCGATTTTCTCAACTACCGCTTCGACATGCTTCTCGTGAACTACTTTCTCGGCCCGGCGCACGTCGGCTACTATTCGATCTCGGTCGTCATCGTCGAGAAGATCTGGTACATACCGAATATTCTCTCGGCGGTTCTCCACCCGCGCGTCGCCCATGCGGGTGAAGAGCGCGACGCGAACCGCGACACGACGTTGGTTTCGCGGATCACGGTTCTGACCGTCGGCGTCGCATGCGTCGCGATCCTGCTCCTCGGCCGGCTTCTCGTTCGGATCCTCTATTCGGACACGTTCCTTCCGGCCGTGACGCCGCTCTTCCTGCTGCTCCCGGGCATTTTCATGATCAGTCTTGCCAAGATACTCACGAGCGATCTCACCGCCCGGGGCTATCCGAGGGCGAGCATGTGGGCGGGAGTCGTCGCCGTCGTCTCGAACGTGATTTCGAACGTCGTTCTGATCCCGCGCCTCCAGCTCGACGGAGCGGCGATCTCCTCGACCATTTCATACTCACTCTACGCGGTGGTGATCGTGGCCTACTTCAGGCGCGTCACGGGCGTCGGTCTCGGGACGGTGCTCGTTCCGACGGCTGAAGATGTCCGTTACCTCGTGAGGACCGCTGCCCGCGAGATCTCCCGTCTCCCCCTGCCGGGGCCGAGGAAATAGAGGCTCGAGCGGGAGCGTCGCCCTTCATCCCTTCCGGGCTTGCACGAAAAGATCGGAGCACGCGAGGTCGTCGTCGGAGATGCCCTTCCAGCGGGAGGAGAGCCGCGACCGTTGGATGCCGTCCGGGCGTTGCTGCTTGAGAGCGGAGATGATCGTGAAGCCGTATTTCTCCATGAGATGCAGGTGCACCGAGCACGGCTGCCGGTTGATCAGGTACGGTCGTCTCCCGGCGATGATCTTCCACAGGATTTCAGGGTACGCCCGGTAGCCGTTCCATTCTTTCGTGACGCCGTGAGACGTGAAGTCGATCTGGTGGGACATCATCCCGCCGGGCCTCAGCCACAGGGAGAGCGCCCGGTAGGTGCGTTCGAGGTCGACGACGTGCTCGAGCACCGCGTGCGACAGGATGACGTCGACCGTTCCCGGCTCTATGACCCCGCCGTCGAACCAGGGGACCACGTATCTGACCGTTATTCCGTCATGCTCCGATCCGGGGGAGAGGAGGGCCTTCCGGATGAGCGAGATTCTCTCCTCGGACGGGGACGGTTCCCGGGCCCTGAACAGGCCGGCGAGCTCTTCGAATATCCTGAGGTTGGAGTCGGCGTTCGAGAATCTCACGACGTCGAGCGCGTAGTAGCGACTCACGCCCGAGAGGAGCGCCGCGAGCCCGACCCCGATCGAGTCCCCCGGACCGAGCTCGGCGAGCGTCAGCGGCATCGAGCGCATGCCCCCTGCCGCGAGCCGGTCGAAATGCTTGAGCCACACGTCGCGGCAATACGCCGCGGAGCTCGTGCCGCCCGTACGGCCCCTCGGCATGACGCTCCGCACGCCGGGAACGAAGGTCAGAAGTCCTTTTGCGACGGGTCGTATGTTCATTCGTCCGGGGTCTGTCAGCGAAGGAGCACCATTTTCCTCGTCCGGGAGAACGCTCCCGCGTCGAGACGGTAGAAGTAGACGCCGCTCGATACCGCCCTGCCGCTCGCGTCGGTGCCGTCCCAGGTTCTCACGTAGGTTCCCCTGGAGAGCGCCCCCGCGGCAAGCACCCGCACGAGTCTCCCCGCCGCGTCGTAGATGCGCAGCGACGCGGCCGCGGGCTCCGGAAGGGCGAACTCTATCGTCGTCGCCGGATTGAACGGGTTCGGGAAATTCTGCGCGAGATACGCGGCTGACGGAACGACCGCCCCGGTCGGCGCGGCCGCCGTCTGGTCGCAGAGTATCCAGTGGCCGGGATCGAACTGGACGACGAGCGCGGAATCGGGGAGCGTGAGATGGAACTCGTCGTGCGCGTCGTTCACCCAGAGCACCGTGTTGAACGTGCCCCCGGCGGTCGTGACCGTGACATCGACCGGCATCTTGTACGGCACCGCCTGCACCTGGTCGACGGCGATCGTGAGATTGAAGCCGAGGCCCGCGCGATACGACTTGCTCGACCACCGGTAGCCGAGGCGATCGGTCCGCGTGAGCCACTCGTCGAAGAACCAGGAGAGGGACGATCCGTAGTGAGCCTCGCAGATCGCCTTGAAGTCGTTCGTCTCCGCGGCCGAGAACCGGTACCGCGGATCGACGCAGTATGCCTTGAGGATCTGGAAAAAGGTGTCGTCTCCGACGACGTGCCGCAGCATGTGGAGCATCCAGGCGGCCTTGTCGTACACGACGTCGTCGAAATAGTAGTTGGGGTCGGTATTGGAGGGGTCGCGGAGAATCGGCCCGTTCCAGCGATACGTATGGTCCTTCGATTCCATGTATGACCGGAGCTTCGCCGCGCCCTGCAGGTGCTCGAACCAGAGGGCCTCGCAGTAGCTCGCGAATCCCTCGTTGAGCCATATGTGCTCCCAGCTCTTGCAGGTGATCATGTCGCCGAACCACATGTGCGACATTTCGTGCACGAAGACCCAGTCGTAGTAGTGATCGCCCCGCACGAGGAACGCGCCGTAGCTCGTGAGCGTCTCGTGCTCCATTCCGCCGCCGATCGGGCAGAGGGCCACGCCGTATTTCTCGTCGATGAACGGATAGAGACCGAAGATCTGCGAGAAGAAGGTGAGCGCGGGCACCGTTATGCTGAGATCGGTGGTCGCCTGCGTCACGAGCGACGGATAGACGTAGTGCGTCACCGGCATCGTGTCGCCGGGCGCGTAGACGAAATGGTCGTCGAGCCGCACGTAGTACGCCGCGGTGACCGAGGCGAGGTACGTCGTCATCGGGTAGGCCTCGCGCCAGTGGAAGCGCTGGTACGGCGCCCCCCAGCGCGTTTCAGCGGTGAAGCCGAGGTACGTGCCGTTCGACGTCGCGAAGAGCGGCGTCGGCACGGAGAAATAGAGATCGAACGTGGCCTTGTCGTCGGGATAATCCTTGCACGGCCACCACGATCTCGCGGACCACGGTTCGCTCAGCGAGTAGACGAGGGGGTATCCCGAGGCGGAGGAGAAGAAGAGCCCCGGATCGGTCGAAGAGAACGGATACCCGCCATAAAGTACCTCGACTTCCACGGAATCGCCCGGTGAGACGTTCCCGGGAAGATCGATCGTGACGAGCCCCGACGAGCGGGCCCATTCGAGCGTGTCCCCCGGCGCCGTCCTCACGCCCGAGATGGTGAGCACGTCGTCCGCGTCGAGGTCGATGTGGTTGAGCGGCCCCGCGAGCGGTCTGAGCCGGACCTTGACGCTTCCCTCGACGTATCTCGTCGACGGGTTGATGGCGAGGTCGATCGTGTAGTGGAGGACGTCGTAGAGGAGCTCGTTCGGGGTCGGCTGCGGCTCGAGGAACTGCGCGAGCGCGAAAGCGCGCCGCGCCTTCGCCATTTCCATCTTTCTGAGGATGTCCCCGTGGATCTCCTCGAACGGGGACTGAGCGGCGGCGCTCGCCGCGACGGCGAGAAAGGCTGTCGCTACCAGGAGTTTCCGCAGCATCGCGTCTCTCCTTGAAGAGGTTGTCCTTGAATTGATTATAACATCACGGGGAGACCTTTGACAAATGCTGGTTTCGGACGCTACAATGCGATCCATGGAGGCTCAAAGTCTCGGCAGCGCCCGGACAAAGAGCATGTGGGACCGCCTGCCGCTCTGGCTCGTCCCGCTCGTCATTCTCGTCGTTCTCGGCATGGCGCTCTCGTTCCTCGTGTACAGGCTGTCGGGGGGGAGGGAGATAGCCGACGACGTGAGGGTTCTCGTCCGGTTCGCGCGGGAGCCGTTCGTCCTGTGGGGGAACTACGGGGCCGCGGGCATCGGCGGCACGTGGGGCTCGTTTCCGCCGCTCCTGCCGCTCCTCTTCGGCGCGCTCGTGCGCCCCTGGCTCATGGGTGTTCCCGATTTCTGGGGATTCCGTCTCGGCATCCTCACGTGGAGCGCCGTCGTTCTCTTCGCCCTCTATTTTCTCTTGAGGCGCGAGCAGGGCGTCTCGCGCGGCCGGAAACGGCTCGTTCTCATTGTCTTTGCCCTTCTGCCCTCGGTGCTCGGCGCGATCGCATGGATTCCGCAGGAAGAGATCTACGTTTCTCTCTATTGCCTCGCGCTGTACGCCGCCGCCGCAAAGGGCAGATGGAACCTCGTCTTCGCGCTGCTCGTGCTCTCGACGTTCGCGGGGAAATACTTCCCGCTCATTCTCGCCGTGCCGCTCGCGCTGCAGTCGCGGTCATGGGTGAGGAGCCTTGCGCTGTGGGGCGGCACGACCCTCGTTCTCTTGGCGGCGTACGTGGCGTACCACAAGGCGCTTTACGGGCTCACGCCGATTCTCAGCAATACAATCGAGCCGGGCTGGGGCGTCTCGATCTGGGCCCTGATCTGGAATCTCGGGCTCACGGGCGATCCGAGAACGATAGAGGCGCTCTCCCTCGGTTCCATCGCGGTCGCGGTATTCGCCTTCTGCCTCGCGGGCCGGCGAAGCCGCGTCCCGCTCGTCTTTCTCATGGCGGGTACGCTTTACATCACGCTCGTCGGACTCTCGACGGCGACTCCCGCGTACGTGCTCTGGAACGTTCCCCTCGTGCTCGCCTGTATCAGCCTCATGCGCGTCCGCCGGCACGTCGTCTGGGCCGTCGTTCTTCTTTTTCTCTGGGGCGTCGGGGAATGGGGCGCGAACTTCTTCAGGGGCGTCAAGCTCGCGCTCGACACGGCGCGTCCCGGGGGCAAGGTCGCGCTCGCGAGGCTCGCGGAACGCTTCCTCGGCCGGGACTTTCCATACCACGCCCTCCAGGTCGCGTGCATCGCGCTCGTGGTCGCGAGCGGGCTCGTGCAGATCGGCATTCTCTGGGCGGCCGGGAGGGAAGCGCGCGTTCCCGAAACGGACGGTCAGGCGACCGGGGTCTCGAGGGCCCTCGAAAAATAGGGGCCGGATTCTCCGCCGCGGATGCGGCGATGGTCTTCTCTCGCCGGCGGCCTTCCCGCGTTGCTCGCCGCCGTTGCGCTCGGGAGGACGCCTCTGATATAATCCATCG
>JBEKAW010000104.1:0-8740 GCA_050015715.1 Candidatus Krumholzibacteriaceae bacterium | reverse complement strand
TTCTTCTTCCATTACGAGGATTCGCCGCTTCTCATCGTCAACACGGACCGGCTCGATTTCGCCGCCGGCGGCGAGCACCTCGAGGATCTTTTCGGGCGCATAACGGAGAAATTCACGGGCACGCGATTCTACGTGCCCTCATGGGAACCGGGAATATGAGAGACAAAGTGACAAAGAGCACGATTCTCGAGATGCGCGCGCGGGGCGAGAAGATCGTCGCTCTCACCTCCTACGACTATCTCACCGCGAGAATCGTCGACGAATCGGGAGTCGACATGATCCTCGTCGGGGACTCCCTCGGCATGGTCGTCCTGGGCTTCGAGAACACGCTTCCCGTCACGATGGAGGAGATCATCCATCACTGCAAGGCCGTCTCGCGGGCGCGTCCGCGGGCGCTCCTGGCCGCCGACATGCCGTTCATGTCGTACCAGGCGAGCGTCGAGGACGCCGTTCGCAACGCGGGAAGGCTCGTCAAGGAGGGGGGCGCCGAATCCGTGAAGCTCGAGGGGGGGCAGCGTTACGTTCCCGTCATCGAGGCGATCGTGCACGCGTCGATCCCCGTCGTCGGGCATCTCGGGCTCACGCCGCAGTCGCTGCACCAGTTCGGCGGCTACCGCGTCCAGGGCAAGGACAGCGAATCCGCGGACGGACTCGTGAGCGACGCAAAGGCGCTCGAGCGGGCGGGCTGCTTCGCGGTCGTCCTCGAGGGAATTCCGTGGCAGCTCGCGAGCCGGATTACCGAGGCGGTCTCGATCCCGACGATCGGCATCGGCGCGGGGCCCCACTGCTCGGGGCAGATTCTCGTTCTCCAGGACATGCTCGGCATCCACGAGAAGCCCCTTCCGCGCTTCGTGAAGAAATACGAAGAGCTCGGGCTCAGGATGAAAGAGGCGATCTCCAGCTACGTGCTCGAGGTGAAGGAAGGTCGATTCCCCGGGATGGAGCACAGCTACGACGCGGCCGGCCGGAAGAAGGATCGGACCGACGGGACATGAAGACCGTCAAGGCGCCTCGAGAGGTTCGGGAGATCACGGACCGCTTGAAACGGGACGGCGCCTCCGTCGGCCTCGTCCCCACGATGGGGGCCTTGCACGAGGGGCACGCGAGCCTCGTCCGTCTGGCACGATCCCGAAGCGACTTCGTGGTCGCCTCCATCTTCGTGAACCCGAAACAGTTCGGCCCGAGGGAAGATCTCGGACGCTACCCGCGCAGCTTTGACGGGGACCGCCGCCTCCTCGAGAGTCTCGGCTGCGACCTGCTCTTTGCCCCGGCCGACCGGGACCTCTATTCATCCGGCGACCGGACGAGGGTAGCGGTCGAAGGGCTCTCCGACGCTCTGTGCGGAGCCTCGCGAGCCGGCCATTTTCACGGCGTCACGCTCGTCGTCGCGAAGCTGTTCAACATCGTCCGGCCGGATGAGGCGTACTTCGGGCAGAAGGACGCCCAGCAGGCGGTCATCATCCAGCGGATGGCCGCCGACCTCGACGTCCCCGTGCGGATCGTGCTCGGCCCGACGATTCGGGAGGCTGACGGCCTCGCGATGAGCTCGCGGAATGTCTACCTTGACGACTCCTCGCGCGCGAGCGCCCCCGCGATCTACCGGTCCCTTCGAGCCGCCAAGGAGCGCATCGAGGCGGGGGACCGTGATCCCGTCGCGGTCGCCGCGGGAGTCGCCCGGATGATGCGCGAGGGGGGATTCGATGTCGAGTACGCGTCCGTCGTCGACGGCGCCGCCCTCGGGGCAATCGAGAGGATCGAGGGCATCGTGCTCGTCGCGTGCGCGGGGAGCATCGGCGGGACGCGTCTCATCGACAACATCGCCCTCAGGGTCGCCGGAACGAAGGTCGAGGAGATTCTTCTCATGTTTCCCGAATGGAGCAGGTATGCATGAACGTTCGGCCTGCGCGGCGCTGATTCTCGCCGCGGGGGAAGGCACGCGGATGAAATCGAACCTCGCGAAGGTGCTCCACCCGGTCGCGGGGAAAGCGATGATCATGTGGGTCCTCGAGGCGGTCCGCAGCGTCTCCCCGGAGAGAGTCGTCGTCGTGATCGGCCACCAGGCCGACGCCGTGCGCCGCGAGCTCGAGGGGGAGAACGTCGAGTTCGTCGTCCAGGCGCCGCGCCTCGGCACCGCCCATGCGGCCCTCGTGGCTGAAGAGCGTTTTACTGGTTTTTCCGGGACGATCGTCGTCCTGAACGGGGACACGCCGCTCCTCAGAGCCGCCACGCTCGCACGCTTCATCGCGTATCATCGCGCGGAAGGCGATTCCGCCACCGTTCTCTCGGCCGAGATCGACGATCCGGCCGGCTACGGCCGCATCGTGCGGGACGAGCGGGGCGCTTTTCTCCGCATCACCGAGCACAAGGACGCGACCGGCGAGGTTCGCGCGATCCGGGAGATCTCGAGCGGTCTCTTCTGCTTCGAGAGCGCCGATTTCTTCGACGCGCTCAAGAAGGTCGGACGCCGCAACGTGCAGGGTGAATACTACATAACGGACGTCATGGAGATCCTGAGGGGTGAGGGGTGTCGCGCGGGCGTCTACCTCTGCGACCAGCGGGACGAGGTGCTCGGAATAAACACCGTCGAGCAGCTCGAAGCTGCTGAAAGGTTGATGACCGCGCATGGATAGAATCTATGCCCCCTGGAGGAGCGCGTATTTCACGATGGCGAAGGAAACCGGCTGCCTCTTCTGTTCGATTCAGAAAGAGAAGGATGACGCGCTGGTGGGGGTGCTTGAGCGGGGCGAGCGCTGGTTCGTCATTCTCAATATGTTCCCGTACACGGGCGGCCACGTCATGATCGTGGCGAACCGGCACATCGAGTGTCTCGGGGACGTCACCGAGGACGAGGGGAAGGAGCTCGTGGCGCTCCTCTCGCGCAGCGAGAAAGCGCTGCGCGAGGCGTATCGTCCCGAAGGAATGAACGTCGGCATCAATATCGGCGCGGCCGCGGGGGCGGGAGTGGCGGGCCATCTCCACGTGCACATCTGCCCGCGCTGGACCGGGGACACGAACTTCATGACGGCGCTCGCCGAAACGCGCGTCGTTTCCGAGGCGCTTGAGGAGAGCTACCGGCGGCTCGCGCCGCATTTCGGGAAGGGGAGCCGGTGACGAAGATGGTCGGCGCGCGCAGGCGCCGCGCCCCCCGCGCGGTCATCGTCGCGGCGCTGCTCGCGGCGCTCGTCGGATTTTCGCTCGCGGTCCGATGGCTCGGCTTCGGGAAGCGCTTCGTGCGCGAGGAGGCGCCGTTCCAGATCGAGGTCCTCAACGGAACGAAGGAGGCGGGCGTCGCGATGGAGGCGGCGAAAGAGCTCCGGCGCCGGCGGGTCGACGTTCTGATCGTCGACAACGCCGAACGGCTCGATTTCAGGGAATCGGTACTCGTCGACCGGAAGGGGAATCCGGCTCTCATGCGGAGGCTCGCGAAGATGCTCGACTGCCGCGTCATCGTCGAGCAGATTCCTCCCGCGCCCCTCGTCGACGCCTCGTACATCGTCGGGTACGACCGGGTCAAGGGACCGGGGCGGGGACGAAGTTAGGATTTGTCGCACCGCGTGCCGCGGTGTATAATCTGGAAGGAGGTCTTCAGTGGCGGCGAAACGGCGCATCGGGCTCGTGGCCCTCGTGTTCTTCCTCGGCGTGATCGTGGGGAGCGTCGTCGGTGAGGTGATCGGGCTCATCCTGCCCGAGGGAAACGTCATGCGCGAGCTGTTCGTTTCCGGCAAGGTGCTCAAGGTCGGACCGCTCAATCTGGATCTCATCGTTCTCGCGCTCACCTTCGGCTTCTCCTTGAAGGTGAACCTCATCAGCGTTCTCGGAATCGTCGTCGTCGCGCTCTTGTTGCGGATGTACGCGTGAAACGGAGGAACGGTCATATGGTGTCGTCTCTATGCCTCGCGAGCCTGGGTCCCGGTCCGTGCCTCATCGGACCGATCGGCACGGGCGAGCTTCTCATTATCCTCTTTCTCGTGGTTCTGTTCTTCGGGCCGAAGCGGCTTCCCGAGGTGGCGGAAGCGCTGGGGAAATCGATACGGAAATTCAGGGAGGCCTCGCGCGACGTGAAGAACGAGATCGAGTCCTCGACCGAGAAGAAGCCCGACATCACCGAGGGAAAGGACAAGCAGGGCTGATCACTGGATGGGCTTCTGCCTGAGGTCCTCGACCTTCGCCTTCTCCCTGATACCCTGGTACCAGTTCGCCATGAAGCGGTTCGCGAGCTCGTTGCGCATCGCGTCCACGAGCGCCTGCCGCCCCTCCGCGTACTTGGTCATATCCGGTTCCGTTCGCTCCACGACCTTGATGATGTAGAAGCGCCCCTGTCCCTTGATCGGGGGGCTCACCGCGTTCACCGCGATGTACTTGCATGCGGTCTGGAATGGCGTGTTCGCGCCGATCTCGGGTATCTGATCGTTCTCCTTGAACGCCGGCGTCTCCTTGACGGCGAGGCCCTTCGCCCGCGCGACCGCGTCGAAATTGCCCCCCGCGACCATTTCCCTGCGGATCGATTCGGCGATCGAGCGCGCCGCATCCGCATCCCGGTCCCCGCGGAGCTCCTCGGCGAGCTGCGCGCGCACCTCTTCGAACGGTTTCACCCGCTCGGGAATCTCCTCGAGGATCTTCACGATGTAGATCGCCGCATCGGAATCGATTCCGTAGCTGACGTTCCCGGTCTTGTAGTTGAAGGCGAAGCTCACGATCCCCGGAACGAAGCCGAGATCCTTGATGAACATGCCCTGGGGGAAGGGCTCGGGGTTCACGACCTTGAGCTTGCGATCCGCCGCCGTCTTTTCGAATCCTTTCGAACGGATCTCGGTGCTGATATCCTTGAGCGCCGTCTGGAGCGAATCGGCCGTGTCCGTGCCCGGCTCGACCTTCATGAGAATCTGTCTCGCGTGGACCTCCTCGACTCCCTTCCCTGACTTGCGCTCCTCCACCTTGAGGATGCAATAGCCGAGCTGGGTGCGGAACGGCTCGCTGATCTCGCCCGGTTTCATCGAGAAGGCGACCTTGTCGAATGCGGGGTCCATCTGCCCCTTCTTGAAGAAACCGAGGTCTCCGCCCTTGTCCGCGGTCGCCTTGTCGTCCGAGTATTCCTTCGCCGCCGCGGCGAAATCGGTCGTTCCCTTCACGATGTCCGAACGGACGTCGGCGACGTGCGCGCGCACGTCCGCCTCGTCGGCGGCCGAGGGCTTCTTCTCGAGCTCGATCACGCCGATGCGGCGCATCGGGGGATTCTTGAAGTCGTTCGTCTTCTTCTCGTAGAGCGCCCTGAGCTCCGCGTCCGTGGGCTCATAGGGCGCCCCCTTCTGGATCGGAATCTCGACGTAGCGCGCCTTCGTCGTGGCGCTCTGAGACTTGAAGCGGTCGATCACGTCGCGCTCGGGAACGTTGACCTGGGCGACGAGGTAGGTCTGGAACTTCAGCAGCGGGATCTCCGATCGGCCCCAGTTTTCGAGCTGGGTCCAGTCGACGGACGGGTCGGCGAGCGCCTTGAGGTACGCCTGGTAGTCGAATTGCCCGTCCTTCGTCTTGAATACGTTCTGGAGCGACGGATGCGGATTCTGGCGGAGAAACGCGACGAGCTCGTCGTCGGTCACGGTGATCTTGAGCTTCGCGATCTCCTTCTGCATGAGCCTGCTCCGAACGGTGAGCTCCCATGCCTGGTCGTTGATGAGGCTGCGTTCCATGTCGCTCGGGGAGTAGTTCTCCCCCTTCTGGGTCTTCAGCTGGTTGTAGAGCTGGTTGACCATGTCGCTGTACGTCTGCTGGGACACCGGCTGCTTGTCGATGGTCCCCGCGACGTTCGAGTCCACACGCCTTTTCAGGGGCGTCCTGAGATCCATTCCCCAGACTGCGAAGATCGACACTATGAATGTGAGAACCACGATCCAGAGGATCGTCTTCGTTCTTTCCCGCATGCCTCTGAGCATAAACGCTGTTCCTTTTCTTAGGTTTTCCTCGCGCCCGAACACGCTCGCATTGAGTGAAAAATCTGATGTAAATTAGCATATTGCGCGCGTGAACGCAATTGTTTTAAAGGCCGCTTGACGGGCGGTCGGGGCGGGTGATACGTTCCACGGGCTATGGTGAAAAGAGCCGCCGCAATGCTCCTCATCGCGCTGTCCGCGGTCGCCGCCGCGCGCGCGGAAACCTGCCGCTGGCCGCTGAACGAACCGCGCAGGCTCAGCTCGAGCTTCGGCGAGTACCGCGAGGGGCACTACCACGCCGGTATAGACCTGAGAACCTTCGGGCGGATCGGGCTCGCGTGCCTCGCGCCCGACAGCTGCACCGCGGTGAGGCTGCGCGTTTCGCCCTCCGGATACGGCAAGGCCCTCTACGTGAGGCTGAAGGACGGCCGCACGGCGGTCTACGGGCACCTGAACGGCTTCTCGCGCGAGCTCGATTCGCTGTCGTATTGCTGGAGGCTCTCCCACGGCAAGAATTCGTGCGATATCGAGCTGAGCCCGGGGGACGTCCGGTTTGCCCCCGGCGAAACGGTCGCCTTCACGGGCTCGACCGGAGCCCCGTTCCCGCATCTCCACTTCGAGATGCGTGATTCGGCCGGCCGGCCCTTCAACCCGCTCGTATCGATGTACAAGGTCCCCGACGCGTGCGCGCCGATCATCTCCGCGCTCGAGGTGGTGCCTCTCTCCTGGGGAAGCCTCGTGAACGGCTCGCCCGTCGCCGTCACGAGCAGATTCCGTCTTATGCGCGACGGGCGCTACGCGCTCGCCGACACGCTCCGGCTCGACGGGCTTTTCGGATTCGGCGTGAAGGCGTACGACAAGCAGGTCCCGGGCTCCTACCGGATGGGTCCGTACTCGGTGGAGCTCACGATCGATGGAAAAACCGCGTACCGGATGAGAAACGACAGGTTCGATTACGCGCAGGTCGGCGACATCCCGCTCGAGTACGAGGACCGGGGCGGCGCCGCGCCGGGCATGTACTTTCTCCTCTTCAAGAAGCCGGCCAACACGATGCCGGACCGGGAGGGAACGGGGATGATCGCGGGCGGCGCGGGCCGTCCCGGCGCTCTCGTTCTCCCGAGCGGACTCCATACGGGTGAGATTGTCATGCGGGATGCGAACGGGAACGAGGCGCGGGGGCTGTTCCGCTTCATCGTGCATCGCTACCCCGCCGTCGAGGTGTCGCGGAGCGGCGAATCGGGAGCCCCGCGGATCGAGATCGACTGCGCCGATCCCGAGGGAGGTCCGGCCGTCGCGGTCGCGCTATCGGCGTCGGCGGACGGCGGAAGATCGTGGCGAGCGGTTTCGACCGGCCGGGGCTCGCTCACCGTTGCCGGAACCGCGAACGACGCTCCGGCCGTTCTGTACCGATGCGCTGCGCGGGACAGCGAAGGCGCGCGTGTCGAGCGTTTCTTCGCTTTTCCGCGTCGTCGCGGCGGCGCCGACAGCGTCCTCTGCGACGTCGCCGCCGAGCTTTGCGCCGAAGGGCTCTATCTGAGAATCAGGACGGCGAGCGCGCTCGCGTCGGCCCCGTCCGTCCGCGGGGGCCGGTCCGGGGATTCCCTCGGCGTCGTTCAGACCGGCATGCGCGACTTCATCGCCTTCGCGAGCGTCGATTCGCTCGCGTGCGGCGTCAATCTATTCTCGATCCGCGGAACGGACTACCGGGGACAGCCGCTCGAGCGCGTCCTCGCATTCTCCATTTACACCTTCGGCGCGGGTGTTCCCGCGTCGTTCGATGCCTCCGGGGGGCTCGCGGTCAGGCTCCGCGCCTCCTCCGTCCGCGGCACCGCGGGGGTACTGGTGCGTCGCGCGGGCGCCGTGGGGAAGCACTCGAGCGAGCTCACGCCGATCGGGGCGCCGTTCGTCCTCGATTTTCCGCTCGAGGCGTTTGCGCGTCCTCTGCAGTGCGGCTTCGACGCGGGGCGCGCCGCGGGCCTCTTCCGGTGGGACGGGAGAGCCGGGTGGCACTGCGTCGGCGTTCCCGCCCGGGATGGAGGCATGGTGGACGTGCGGAGGAGCGGCACGTATGCGGTATTCGCCGATTCCACGGCTCCGGTCGTCAAGCGCCCCGGCTTTACCCGGAGGGGGCCGGAGAGCGGCTTTTTCAAGAGCAGGCTCTGCTACGTTCCCGTTCACGAGAGGGGCTCCGGCGTCGACGCGGAGGCGACGACGGCGTTCCTGAACGGCAAGCGCGCCGTCTGCGAGTACGACGAATACCGGGGCAGGCTCGCGATTCCCGTTCCCCGCTCCTTCCCGAGGGGCCCGGCGAAGCTCCGCATCGAGATCGTCGATCTCGCGGGAAATAGGAGTGCCGCCGAGTTCGGCCTTGTGATAGAATAGCGCCCGTCAGGAGGACGACAGCAATGCCTGCCCCGCGTTTCGTGCATCTGCACAATCATTCGGAATACAGCCTGCTCGACGGCGCCATCAGGATCAAGGACCTCGTCGATACCGCGAAGGGGATGGGGATGAGCGCGGTCGCGCTCACCGACCACGGCAATCTCTTCGGCGCCGTTCCCTTCCTCAAGGCCGCGGAAGAGGCGCTCATCAAGCCGGTCCTCGGGATGGAGACCTACGTCGCCGAGAGAGGGATCAGGGACAAGACTCGTGCGCCGTCCCAGCCGCGCAGCGATCACCTGACGCTCCTCGTGAGAAACGAGGAGGGCTATCGCAATCTCATCAAGCTTTCTTCCATCGCGTACCTCGAGGGGTTCTACTACCGCCCGCGCATCGATCTCGAGCTTCTCGCCGCCCACGCGGGCGGCCTCATT
>JBEKAW010000103.1:0-8754 GCA_050015715.1 Candidatus Krumholzibacteriaceae bacterium | reverse complement strand
GTGCAATTCGTATTCGCCCTTCTGTCACTCGGCGGGGAGGGGGGCGGGGTGGCATGGTTCGCCCACGTCGGCGGGTTCCTCGCCGGCGTCGCGCTCATCTACGCCAAGGCGGGCAGACGGAACTCCTGGCTCCGCCGGGGCGGATCGATGGACGATTGAGGCGTCAGAGGGGCGCCGGCATGCCGTCGAGGCCGAGCGCCGAGGCGTCGAGATGCGCCGTCTCGCCGAAGGACCTGAGGCGCGGCTTGAAGTCGAGGACGACCGTCGTGATCGAGGCGTTCGGGAGAGAGAAGCTCCAGAGATCGTCGACGTGCATCCTCAGAAGATGCGTCAAGTAAGCGCAAATGACCCCGCCGTGCGTGATGATCGCGACGTCGCCGCCGCTCGAGGCGATGATCTCGTCCATGAAAGAGACGACCCGCCTCCTGAAGGCGGCGAGGTTCTCTCCCCCCTTGAGGCTCACCTTTGACGGCGTTCGGTACCACGTGTCGAGCTTCCCCGGATCCTCCGCGCGGAGATCGCTGATGAGCCTTCCCTCCCACTCGCCGAGGCAGAGCTCCCTGATCCGGTCCGAAATCGTGATGCGGCGACCGTCGCCGAGGGCCAGCCGCGCGGTCTCGAGCGCGCGCTCCGCGTCGCTCGAATACACTGCCTCAAACGGCGCCGACCGCAGGCGAGCTCCGAGGAGCTGCGCCTGCGCTCTCCCCGTCGTGCTCAGCGGCACATCGAGGCACGTACCCTGAACGCGGCGCTCGAGGTTCCACGCCGACTCGGCGTGGCGAACGAGGCATAACTTCCGTAACGAAGCACTCACGGCTCACTCCCATCCGTCCGCATCGCTCCGGCGGAGCGACCGGCGCTTCGGAGTAATCTACCAGAGTCTCCGGGATTTCTCAAGATGGCTTGCGAACCTCGCGGCTTTGCGCTACCTTTTAGCTGCCGTGCGCGCCGCGGGGCCGCCTCAAGTGGGCAACGACCCCGCGTCGGTTCGGCAAGGACCCCGCCTCGATTGGGCAACGACCGGGGTCCGCACGAGCCGTTCCCGGAGGATATATACAATGCACCGCCGCCTGTACCCCTTCATCCTGGCGCTCGCACTCGCCGTGCCCGGCGGACTGCGCGCCGCGCCGGAGTTCAAGCTTCTCTCCCGCACGCTGATCCAGGGCCCCGCGAGCACCGTGACATTTTCCGGCGGCAGCGTGCTCCTCGGAACGGGGGGCGGCGTCGCGATCTTTCGTTCCCCCGACACGCTCAAGAATCCGGTCTATGTTCCCATCGAGGGAGTTCCCGGCGCGATCGTCGTGAACGGATCGATCGCATACGTGGCGGCCTTCGACGGAGGGATCGAGGCGGTCGATCTCGCCGCCGCCGGCGCCCCGAAAAAAACGTTCCGCTACGCGTCGATCCAGGCGATGACGTGCGCCCTGGCGGGCGGGACCCTCTTCGTCGCGGACGCCCAGAGCAGGCTTTTCATCTTCGACCTCGCAAATCCGCGCGAGCCCCGCTTCACGGAGATGCGCCCGCAGCCGTTCGCGGTCTACTCGCTCTCCGCGGAGGGAGATCTCCTCGCGATAATCCACCCGAGGAAGGCCTTCATCTACCGGGCCGGGGCCGCGGGGGCGCTCGTGAAGGTCTCGGAAGTGGACGTCGCGAGCGACACGAAGAAGGGGCTTCTCCGCGGCGGCATTCTCTATATTCTCACCGTCCGCGGCGACGTTCTCGCGTGGAATCTCCGGAACCCGGCCGCGCCGGCTCCGATGAAGCCGCTTCAGACGAGCGGCGTCACGGACATCGCGGCGGGCGATGGAGGCGGGATGCTGCTCACGAACCTCCAGTTTCTCATCCCGTTCGAGATCGCACGGGGCGGCGCCTCCGCCGGGGACGGCGCCCCCGCGAGCTTCAAGACCCGCAAGGGTTTCTCGCTTGCGAGCGTCAACGGCTACGGCCAGCCGATCGCCACGGGGAGCCCTTTCGCGGCCGAACCGCAGCGGCCGACGGGAGTGTTCATATCGGGAAACCGCTGCGCGGTCATTACCCCCTTCGAGGGCATGCGCCTCTACGCCCTCGAGAAGAGCGGGGCACGGCTTCTCGACATCTTCGAAACACGCGGCTTCGCGATCAACGTCCTCGCCGCGAACGGCCTCCTCTACGTCGCCAACGGCGGCGACGGCGTGAGAATCGCCCGTGTCGGGCGCGACGGGACCGTCGAGTGGATCGGGCACGTTCGGACGGACGAGGCCCGCGACATGGCTCTTGCCGGCACGAATCTCGTCATCGCCGACGGCGCGAGCGGGCTCAAGGTGGCGGACGTGAGCGACCCGGCCAATCCAAAAATCATCGGACAGCACGCGTCCCCCTACTTCATGTCGGCCGTCTGCGTCGATGGGAGAAGGGCGTACTGCGCAGGGGGGCTCAGCGGGGTGGAGATCGTGGACATCACGGAGCCGCGGCGGCCGTCCCTCGTATGGCGAGAGTCTTTCTCCGAGGTGCGGGGCATCGCGGTCGACGACCGCTACCTCTACTTCGCGGACGGGAACAGCGGCTTCCGCATCTATGAGCTCACGAAGGACAAGCCGGCGCCGCTGTCGCTTCTCGATACCCCCGGCTGGAACGACGACTGCTTCATCGTCAAGAACACCGCCTACCTCGCCGACGGAGGCGCCGGCATCATCGTCGTCGACGTCTCCGACAGAAGGAAGCCGCGGACGCTCGGGTCGCTCGCGCTCAACACGCTCGCGCGCGTCGTCTGCGCCAGGGGGAACACGCTTTTCGTCGCGGCGCACACGAAGGGAATCGCGGCCGTCGACGTCTCGAACCCGAAGAAGCCCGCCGTCGCGGCCTGGTACGACACGGTCGACGACGGGCGCGGCGTCTTCGCGGACGACGAGTTCGTGTACGCCGCGAGCGGCTCGGGCGGCGTTTATATTTTCAAGTACATTCACTGAGCAGGGAGGAGAAGGCGTGCAACTGTTCGGAGCGAGAGGACATCCCGTGATTCGATTGGCGCTCGTCGCCGTATTCGCGGCTGCGCTGCTCGCGCCCCACGCGGCCGCGGCCCAGGGGATCGCGCTCCCCGGCACCGCCCTCGTCACGACGAACATGAGCCATTCGCTCTCGGTGTTCCATCCGGGCTCTACCGGATACGTCGCGATCACCGCGAGAATCGCCGAAGGGTGGCACATCAACGCCAACAAGCCGCTCGAGAGCTACCTCATCCCCTCGGTGCTCGACGTGCAGGCGAGCCCCGGAATCGAGATCGTGCGCATCCTCTATCCGGCTCCCGTGGTGAGAAAGCTCGAAGTCAGCGAGACGAAGATGGCGGTCTATGACAGCGTCGTCGTTTTCGGCGCGATCGTCCGCATCGGCGAGAACGTTCAGCCCGGCGCCTACCGGGTCGCGGCGACGCTCGGCTACCAGGGCTGCAACAACCTCACGTGCGTCGAGCCTTCGAGCGCCTGGGCGGACGACACGCTTCGCGTGGGAACGAGCGGCGAAGCGGTCGAGCAGCTCGACGAGGCGACGTTCGACCGTCCCCCCTTCGTCGGCGACGACGGGAATCCGGTGGGTCTCGAAAGCGCGCCATCGAGCGCCGTGGACTTCGGTAAAATGGTAGCGGAGCGGGGCCTCGCGCTCACCTTCCTTTTCATATTCGTCTTCGGCCTCGGCCTCAGCCTCACGCCCTGCATCTACCCGGTCATTCCGATCACGATCAGCTACTTCGGGGGACAGGCGGGAGGAAGAAGCTCGCGCGTGTTTCTTCTCGCCGTCCTCTACGTCTTCGGGATGTCGATCACCTACAGCGTGCTCGGCACGATCGCGGCGATGACGGGGAGCCTCTTCGGCGCGGCGCTGCAGAACCCGTTCGTCGTTCTGTTTCTCGCCGCCGTTCTCATCGCGCTCGCGCTTTCGATGTTCGGGCTCTGGGAGATCCGCATGCCGACCTTCCTCGCCCGGCGGACGGGGACGGCGCGGCAGGGCTACGCGGGCGCCGTCGTCATGGGACTCACGATGGGGATCATCGCGGCGCCGTGCATCGGCCCCGCCGTGCTCGGGCTCCTCACCTACGTCGGTCAGGTGGGGAAGCCGTTCCTCGGGTTCCTCATGTTCTTCGCGCTGGCGTGGGGGATCGGCCTGCCCTTCCTCATCCTCGGAATGCTCTCGGGCAGCATCCAGCGACTTCCGCGATCGGGAGACTGGATGGTATGGGTGCGAAAAATCTTCGGATTCATCCTTCTCGCGATGGCGCTCTACTTCGTGCGCAACCTCCTGAGCGCGAGGCTCGCCGCCGTCGGTTACGCGGTCATCGCGATAGCCGGTGGAATCTATCTCGGATGGATCGACCGGGCGACCGGGGCCGGCAGAGGCTTCAGAGCTTTGAAGCGGGCCGTCGGCGTCGCGGGGCTCGCGCTCGGCGTCGCGTTCCTCGTCGTTCCGGCGCTGCGCGGAGGCCCCGGCGAGGTGCCGCGGGGCATCGCGTGGCTCCCCTTCGACGACCAAATCGTCGTGAACGCGGCGCGCGACGGGAAACCGGTCGTCATCGATTTCACCGCCACGTGGTGCTACTACTGCAAGGAGCTCGACAAGAAGACCTTCTCCGATCGGGACGCCATGAGGATCGCGCAGAGTCTCATTACCCTGAGAGTCGACCTCACGAAATCGGGCGCGGCAGGGAAGAAGACCAAGAACGAGTACGGCGTTCGAGGGCTTCCGACTATCATCTTCATCAACGGCAGCGGAACCGAGATCAAGGAGCTCAGGGTGCAGGGGTTTATCGGAGCGAGCGAGTTCAGGAAACGCCTCGAAGGTCTCGCCGGCGGCCGGGTCGAAAGGTGACGGCGTGAAGCTCGTTTCATTCGAAAAGGCGGGGAGGCGCGCGGGGGTCGTCATCGGGGACATGATTCTCGACGTGAGCTCCGCGATGCGCGGCTCGCTTGTCACGGTCGAAGATCTCTTCCGCCGCGGCCTTGTTCCCGAGGTCCAGAACCTCGCCGACAACGCGTCAGAGATCGCGCGCGAGCATTTCCTCCCGCTCAAGGGAACGCGCCTCCACCCGCCCGTGCAGAGCCCGGGCAAGATCGTCTGCCTCGGCATGAACTACCGGGAGCACGCGGCCGAGCAGAAGAAGGAACCTCCGGCGCATCCCCTCCTCTTCGCGAAGGCGCCGAGCGCGCTCGCGGGTCCGTACGACGACATCGTCATCCGTCCCGGCGTCGAGGACGTCGACGCCGAGGCCGAGCTCGCGGTCGTGATCGGCCGGGAGGGAACCATGATCCCGGCGAGCGAGGCCCTGAACCACGTCGCGGGCTACATGGTCTTCAACGACGTGAGCGCGCGCAGGATCCAGCGCGACGACAGGCAGTGGTTCCGGGGCAAGAGCTTCGACACCTTCGCTCCCTGCGGGCCGTGGATCGTGACGCCGAACGAGATCGGCGACCCGAACGCGCTCGCGATTCGCCAGAAGCTCGGAGACGTCGTGATGCAGGAGGGAAACACCTCCCGGATGATCGTGCCCGTCTCCGGGATCATATCGTTCATCTCTTCGGCGATGACGCTCTTCCCCGGGGACATCATCGCGACCGGCACGCCCGGCGGTGTCGGCGTCTACCGGAATCCGCCCGTGTTCCTCAAAGACGGCGACGTCGTGACGATCGAGATCGAGAGAATCGGACAGATCAGAAACAGGGTCCGGGCCCTGAGGTAGGGTGCGGCGTGGAAGGCAAGCTCAAGAAGATACTGATCCTCTCCATCTGGGAGGATATCTGGTCGCTCGGCGAAGGGGGCGGCGTCGCCGACGAGCTCCAGTTCATCAGGCACCTCACGAAAAAGGGAATCGAGCTCCATTTCCTCATTCCGAATCCCCGGTCGAAGCGCGAGACGCTCCAGGATTCGCTCCTCACCTACCACACGTATCCGAACGTCTTCCGCGCGTTCCGGGGACTGCCGGGGATCATGCGGCGTTTTCTCTGGCCGATGTTCTTCCCCCTCGTCGCGACCGGGAGGCTCGAGCGGCTCGCGCGCGAGATCGAGCCCGACGTTCTCATGGGATTCACGCACTACTCGTTCTATCCGCTCCACCGGATCGGCCGGAGGCTCGGCATCCCGACGGTCGTGAAACTTTTCGGGGTCATGTACCTCGACCGGTTCGATTTCCCGAGAATCAAATACCTGTGGAAGAGCGTCGAGCAGATCATCGCGCTGAAGATGCCCGTCGACCGTTACATCATCCTCAACGACGGAACCCGCGGCGAGATGGCGCTCACGCGGCTCGGCGTGCCGCGCGAGAAGATCACGTTTCTACCGAACGGAATGGACACCGAATGGGCCGGCGTCCCCGTCGATCGCGCGGAGGCGCGCAGAGCGATGAAGCTCCCTCCGGACGACGTTCTCATCGTCACGTTCTCGCGCCTCGTCAAATCGAAGCGTATCGAGCTCCTTCTCAGGGCGGTCGCGATGATGGACCCGATTCTCCTCGACAGGGTGACGGTCGTCATCGGCGGCGACGGCCCCGAACGCTCGCGGCTCGAACGCGAGGCGCGGCGGCTCGGTCTCGAGCGGAAGGCGATCTTCACGGGCGTCATCCCGCACCGGGACGTCGTTCATTTTCTCAAGGCAAGCGACGTCTTCGCCGCGACAAATGAGCTCACGAACATGTCGCTCCCGCCCTGCGAGGCGATCCTGTGCGGCGTGCCCGTCGTCGCCTTCGACGTCTCGGGCACGTCCGAGGTCGTGCGGGACGGCGCGACGGGCATTCTCGTGCCGAACGGCGACGTCGCCGCCTTCGCGAAGGGCCTCGAGACGCTCACGCGCGACGAGAAGCTCAGAAGGCGCCTCGGCGAGCAGGCCGCCGCCTTCGCGCGCGGTTACTTCGTTTCGTGGGACGCGCGGATCGAGATGGAGCTCGACGTGCTCGAGCGTCTCGCCTCCAGCCGGAAATAGAGAAGACGCCTCGGCTTCTCATAGACTTTTGGGAATCCGGGGCGTCTCACTATGAGGGTACTTTGAGATCGGCGGAGGGTAGTATTGATCCGCTGCGATGCAGCGGGGTCTTCATCACTCCTGGGCCCTTCCTGTCCGATCTCCCGTTGATATTCTACGCCGGTTTTCTCGTGTTGTCAATCCCCCGTCCGACGATTATCATGAGCGGCGTATTCTCGAGGAGGATATCGAGCCGTGCCCCGGAATAGACATATCACGATCCGTCAGGCCTCGATCGACGACGTGCCGCTCCTCGTCCAGCTCATCCGGGAGCTCGCCGAGTTCGAGCGCATCTCTCACGAGGTCGTCGCCACGGAGGAGATAATCCGCGAGAGTCTCTTCGGCGCTCGTCCGGCCGCCGAGGCCATCCTCGCCGAGTGCGACGCACGGCCGGCGGGATTCGCCGTTTATTTCCAGAACTTCTCGACCTTCGTCGGGCGAGCCGGGCTCTACATCGAGGATCTCTACGTGAGACCGGAATACCGCGGGTCGGGCGCCGGCAGGGCGCTCTTCAGGCAATGCGCGGCGATCGCGCTCGCGCGCAATCTCGGCCGCGTCGAATGGGCCGTTCTCGAATGGAATCCCGCCCGCGCGTTCTACGAGCACTTCGGCGCGAAGGCGATGGACGACTGGGTGCTCTACCGCCTCAGCGGGGACGCGCTCAAAGGGTTCGGCGAGCCTTAAGGAATCGCACGAAATATGCTCCATCCATGAGAGCGTTGGGGAGCATAGTTCCCCGGAAGGAGCCGCGGCATGAATCGAAACCCATATCTCATGGTGTTGCTTGGGCTTCTGGCTGCGATGGCCGTTTGGTCATCGTGCCTCTCCGACAGCGCGACGGCCCCGCCCCGAAAGCACACGAACACCCAGAGTGCAATAATCGTCAATCACAATTGCAGGAACATCGACGCGATCCCCCAGGCGGCGATCGAGCGGGCCAAGGCGAATCTTCACATCGCCTACGGCCACACGTCGCACGGAAGCCAGCTCGTGACCGGCATGACGGGCCTCGTCGATTTCAAGGGGACCCTGTACAGCTTCAACGACGGAGGCTCGGGGGGCGCGCTCGACCTCAAGGACACGCCCTTCTCGGGCGCCTCGGACCTCGGCGCTCCGGATCTCTCGGCGTGGGCCGCGGCGACGCGGACCTACCTCGACGCGCATCCGGGTATCAACGTCATCATCTGGTCGTGGTGCGGCGAGGTGAGCTCCGCGAGCGAGAGCGACATCGACGGCTACCTGAGCCTCATGAGCGGCCTCGAGACGGATTATCCGAACGTGAAGTTCGTCTACATGACGGGACATCTCGACGGATACGGGCTCGACGGCAACCTGCACGTCCGCAACAACCAGATACGCGCCTACTGCACGGCAAACAAGAAGATCCTCTACGACTTCGAGGATATCGAATCGTACAACCCCGACGCGGTCTACTTCGCCGACAGGGACGCGAACGACAACTGCGACTACGACGGCAACGGGGACGGAAATTTCGACGGAAATTGGGCGATCGAATGGCAGAACGCGCACCCCGGCCAGTGGTACAGCTGCGCGGCGGCACACACGCAGCCCCTGAACGCGAACCTCAAGGCGTACGCCGCTTGGTGGCTGTGGGCGAGAATCGCCGGGTGGGAAGGCCCGAGCTGACGCTACTCGACGACGATGTCCTTCGCGTGATCGAAAACCGCCGGAATGCCGCCCGTATGCCAGAATAGCACGACGTCGCGCGGAGTGAATTCCCCTTTTCGAATCATATCGATGAGCCCGGCCATGGCGCGC
>JBEKAW010000102.1:0-8756 GCA_050015715.1 Candidatus Krumholzibacteriaceae bacterium | reverse complement strand
GGAAATTGGCGCGAGTTCTGACGGCCGATTCTCGGAGGTGGCGAGTGCGGGACAATAAAGACACGGGCGCTCAGGAGCCGCAGCAAGGCCTGAGGAAGTACGAAAAGCTCCTGCTCGTGCTCATTTTCGGGGCGGTGTTCGGCATGCTGGAGCTGTTCGGACGGGACGCGCTGCGTGCCGCCGGCGTAGAGCACAAATCGGCCCTTCTCTATGGGATCGGCATCATCATCCTCTACGCCTCCAAGCGAGTGGTCCATTTCCGCGGTTCGGTCGTCATCATGGTGCTGATCGCGAGCCTGTTCAAGAGCGCCTCCGGCAATTTCTATCCATGCCAGGTCGCTGCGGTGATGATCAACGGGGTCGTCTTCGATATCGCCTACTCGACATTCAAGGGACGCCTCGATTCCAGCCTGCTGCAGAGGACCCTGGCCGCGACGGTCATCGTCTACGTGTCGTATGCGGCCTTCGCGATTCTGGCTGCGTTCGTTCTGCGCGAGGGAACGTGGGGGACGGACGGTTGGGCGGGAGTTCGTTCGTACCTGTTCACCGGCGCGATCGCCGCGTCGCTCATCTCGATGGTGACGATACATCTCGGATACTATCTCGGAAACGCCATCCGGCCCCTTGTCCGGCTGCGCAAGCTGGCATGAGCCGCGGATGCCGGGCTCGCGCGCATTCGAGAGAATGATGGAACGAAAGAGAATCAAGATAACGCAGGGCAAGTGCAGCGGGTGCCGCCTGTGTCTGCAAATCTGCGCTATCGCCCATTATCACGAAACGAATCCCAAGAAGGCCGCATTGAAGATCGAGGCGCATTTTCCGCAGCCGGGGGTGTTCAAGCCAAAGGTCTGCGTGCAGTGCGGCAAGTGCATGGAGGTGTGCCCCGAGGGCGCGATCTCCCGCCGCGACGATGGCGCCTATATCGTGGACTTCGAGAAATGCACCAATTGCGGCACCTGCATCCCGGCCTGCAAGCCCGGCGTGATATTCCAGCATCGCGACCTCGATCACGTCATCATCTGCGACGGCTGCTTCAGATGCACCGATCTCTGCAACACCGGCGCGATCTCCATGTTTATCCAACCGGCAAAGGAGAGCTCGTGATGGCAAAGCGCTCCAAGAGCTCGGGGGGACTGGCCGGCACGACGCTGCGCATCGACCTCACGACCGGGCGGATCAGGAAACAACCCACCGACAAGAAGCTGATGCGCGAATGGTTCGGAGGACGGGGCGCGATCGCCAAGATTCTCTACGACGAGGTCCCCCGCGACGCCGATCCGTTCGGTCCGGAGAATCTCTTCATCATCAGTCCCGGGGTCATGAGCGGTTGCTTTATCCCGGCTGGCGCCAAAGTCGGCTTTGGCTCGGTCTCCCCTCTGACCAACGGCCACGGCGATTCCAATATGGGCGGCCATCTGGGCCCGGCCCTCAAGTTCGCGGGCTACGACATGGTGATCATGTCCGGCATCTCCCCGAAGCCGGTCTATCTCTTCATCGACGACGACACGGTCGAGCTTCGCGACGCCTCGAAGTACTGGGGCATGGGATCGCTGGAATGCGAGCCCCTGATGAAGAAGGATCTTGGCGAGAATTTCGAGATCGCCACGATCGGGCCGGCCGGCGAGAATGGCATTCGCTTCTCGTGCATCACGCACGATTACGGCCGTCAAGCGGGACGGACCGGGCAGGGGGCCGTGATGGGCTCCAAGAAGCTCAAGGCCATCGCGGTGAGGGGTACCAAAGAAATCAATGTGCACGATCTCGCCAAGCTGACCGAACACGTGACGGCCATCATCCAGCGGACAAAAACTCATCCTAACATGCCTCCGTGGCAGAAGTACGGCACCTCCTTCTTTGTCGGCTGGTCCAATAAGAACGCGGTCCTCCCGACCCGGAATTTCCAGACCACGTATTTCGAGGAGGCCGAAGCCATTGACGGGCCCGCGTTGGTGGAGAAGTGCTTTGTTACGCACAAGGCCTGTTTCGGATGCTGGATGAACTGCGGCAAGTACACCAAAGCGGTCCTGCCGGGCAAGCAAACGGTCTACCTCGAGGGACCCGAATATGAGACCGGCGCGCTGTGCGGGTCGAACCTCGGCATGACCGACATCAACCAGGTTGGCTATCTGAACTGGCTGATGGACAACGTCGGCATGGACACGATGTCGGGCGGCGGCGTGGTGGCGTTCGGCATGGAGTGCTTTCAGCGCGGGCTGATCACGACCGACGATCTCGAAGGGCATACGCTCGAGTGGGGCTCGGTGGAGGACGCCGAGCACTTCGTCGACATGATCGTGCATCGTCGGGGGATCGGCGAGTACTTCGCGGGCGGCACCAAGCGGGCCGCGGAGAAGATCGGACGGGGCAGCGAGAAATTCGCCATGCAGGTCAAGGGCATGGAGATGTCGGGGTACGATGGCCGCTACGCTCCTGGGATGATGCTGTCGTACATGACCTGCGATATCGGCGCCCATCACAATCGCTCGTGGACGATCACGGTCGACATGGCCGAGGGGCAGGACACGATCGAGGGGCGTGCCAACGTGGTGATCTACTTGCAGCATATCCGGCCGCTGTTCGACTCCTGGTGCATCTGCCGCCTTTTCTGGGGCGAGCTCGATATCGAGCCGGAGGAGATTGTCGAGGCACTCAATCATATCACCGGGTGGAATATCGATGTCGCCGAGGCTCTCAGAATATCGGAGAAGACCTGGAATCTCGTGCGATGCCATTACCTCGAGCGCAACAAGGCCGACGGCCGCCCGTTCGACTACCCGCCCGCGCGGGCGTGGGAGGACAAGATTCCGAGCGGCCCGAACGCCGGCAAGGGGCTGACCAAGGAGCAGATCGAGGCGATGCTCGACGACTACTACGCATGTCGCGGGTGGGACAACAACGGCAACCCCACGCGCGAGGTGCTGCACGATTTGAAGCTCGATTTCGCGGCGGACAATATCGAGAAGCTCGGGTTCCTCGGAAAGCCGCTTCCGAACGGCATTCCGGCGGTCCGCGGCGAACGGTACAAGCCGAAGGCGTTCTAGCAGAGGATGGAATGAACTATGACGGTCTTCCTGAGAGCCGGCGGCCAGCTTCGCGCGATGATCAAACCCGATGTCGATCACTACACCCGCAAGGTCGAGATCGAGGGCGAGAAGACGATCGGTGAGATCCTCAAGCACATTTCGCTCAATCCGGCCTTCGTCGCGCTCATGTATGTCGACGGCGCGATGAAGGACCTGTCGTACAAGCCGGCCGACGGTCAAATCATTACACTCCAGCCGCCCGTTTCCGGCGGCTGAGGATATCCTCCCATGCCGCTATCGAAATTTGAAATCGAGAGGTACCAACGTCAACTCATGGTCGAGGGCTGGGACCAGGAGAGGCTCAAACGCGCCCGCGTGCTCGTGGTCGGAGTCGGAGGATTGGGCGGGCTCAGCGCGACGTATCTCGCCGGAGCCGGCGTCGGGCATCTGCGCATCTGCGACAGTGACAAGGTCGAGCTGTCGAACCTGAATCGCCAGATACTGTACACGGATGCGGATATCGGCAAGCCCAAGGCGATTCTGGCGGCGAAGAGGCTCTCGGCGCAGAATCCCGAGATAGAAATCGAGGCCGTGCTGGACACGCTGACTGAGACCAACGCCGGCGAGCTGGCCTCGGGCTGCGACCTGATCATCGACGGCCTGGATAGTCACGCCGACCGCTTGAAACTGAACAAGGCGTCATTCGATCTCAATATCCCTTATATATACGGGGCGATAAGCGAATGGATGGGGCAACTGAGTTTCTTCAACCCGCCGAAAACCGCCTGTCTCGCCTGTCTTATGCCCGGGGAGCTGAGCAATCCGGGGTCCACGCCGGTGTTCGGCGCGCTGGCGGCTGCGGTCGGATCTCTTCAGGCGACGCTGGCGCTGCGGCACCTGATGACCGGCGAGATTCCCGCCGCGAACGCTCTCCTGATCTTCCGCGCCGATACGATTGTCTTCGAGAAAGTGACGTTCGAGAGAAGGCCGGGGTGCGGCGTGTGCGGGGAAGCCGCGCCCTCGGGTCTCCGACGCTGAGGACTGAGGAGTGTGCCTCCGAATTTCAATACAATCGAGAAGAAGTACGCCGCGCTCTTCGAGAGGCTCCTCGCGCGGCGCGAGCGGATTGTCGAGTTCAAATCCTTCCTCGAGAAGGAGACGAACTGGCTCGCCGAGCCCGTCTTCAAGAGGGCTCATATGGACGTGGAGCACGGTCTCCTCATGCATTCCGTCGGCGTGACGGAGAACGCCCTCAGGATCAAGGACCTCATCGCGCCGGACATCACCGACGAATCGGTCATCGTCGCGGCACTCTTTCACGACGTGGGGAAGCTGGACTATCCCGGAAAGCCCTCCGCTCTCCCCGGCGACAACGAACCTCCGCGCCGGGGCCGTCGCCATGCGGTGCGGAGTCTCGAGCTCGTGAGCAGGTTCATCCCGCTGACCGAGGAAGAGGCGCAGGCCATCGTCGCGCACAACGGCCTCTATCCGTTGAACGGGGGCATGGTCAATCTCGAGTACTACCAAAAGGAATCCCGCCTCACGATGATTCTGCACTTCGCCGACCTCTGGACCGCGTCGGTGGAGGAGGAGGGAAGAAAGTAGACGAGGCAACTCGGGTCCGGGGCACCACAAAAGAATAAGGGAATTGTCGCCCGCTTTCGCGTGAGGCAATTCCCTTTTTTTCTAACGAGACTAGAGATAACTACCTTGCGTGACGTGTCTCAACCGCACTTCAGAGGCCTGAGCAGCAAGATCGCTTCGCTTCAAAGGTTGGCTTGAGAGCAGACGGATCACGACCGCGTAGTCTTGCTCTTTGTCTCGTTGCGCTGATTATAGACTTCCGCCCGAAGGTGTCAAGGGAAAAATGCAAAATATTATCATATTATAACTGATATATTTGTAGCTGGTTACTATGTATGGCTGAGAAGCTACATTAGACATTGGAGTATTCTTGACAAATTCTCTTGTCGGGGCTCGGTGGGGGGCAAAATAAATGTTCCCGGTGAGACTCGAAGGTATCAACGGGAACATTCACTTTGTACGGAGACGGAAGCTTTTGTCCGTCTCAGCGCAGCCACCACAGGAGGTCAATGATCAGGCACAATGCCAACATGGCAATCACCCCCTGAACGGTCCAGGAGCCTTCTTCACGATTCAACGACCCTTCCTCCAAGACCTTACGGTATAGGGGCGAAGCATATGCCATGCCTGAAGGGACGAACGCATCATCGGACACTTTATATATGCATGAGTAACAATGCGTTATAATGGGAAATCGCGGCGCCTGGGTCAGGCAGGATTTCTGCGAAGAAGAACAATCGTCATGTCATCTTTCACATTGTTCTGACCAAATGCAATGCTGGTGGCAAATAACCTCTCGATCAGGCTATCGGCCGAGAGGTGTAAGTTATGTCTGAAGAATTCCAGGAGTCTCTTCTCACCGAACGGCTCTTCGTCCGGACCCTCCTGATCGATGAAGCCGTCGGTGTAGATGACGAGTAGATCCCCCGGCTTCAGTTTCACGATCCCCTCGCTGTACGAGCTGCCGCGTTCGATGCCTATGATAAGGCCGCCTCGTTGAAGTCTGTTCACCTTGCCGTCGGCCGAGAGAATGAAGGGCGGATTCGACCCCGCGTTCGAGTAGGTGACGATTCCGCTCGAGTCGTCGTATATCGCGTAGAAAAGCGTCGCGAACTTGCCGGTATCACTTCTGTCGTAGAGGGACTGGTTGAGCGCCGTCACCACCGCCGCGGGGCTCTTGGATTTTGGCGATTCGGCCCTGAACGAGGCCTGAAGCGTCGTCATGAGGAGCGCGCCGGGAATACCTTTGCCGGAAACGTCCGCGACGGCAATCCCGACCGTGCGCGGTCCGAGCTCGACAAAATCATAGAAATCTCCTCCAACCTCGCGGCTCGTCCTGATCCCGGCGACGAGCACGGCTCCGTCGAGCAGGGGAGGGGATTCCGGCAGCAGGCGCGCCTGTATATCGCTCGCGAGATGGAGCTCTTCATCGAACCGCTCCCTCTCGATCGAAGCCCTGCACAGCCTCATGTTGATGAGCGCCCCCGCGGATCTCCCTCCGAGGAGCTCCAGCACCTCGGCGTCGGAACGCGTATAGGGCTTGCCGGAGCTCTTCCGTCCGACGAGCACGAATCCGAGAAGCTCGTTCTGCTCGAGAAGGGGCACGGCGACGGAGGCCCGGGAAATGGAGATCGCCTCCCGCGAGATCCGGTCGAGGTTGTGATTGATCCAGAGCCGGTCGAAGTACTCCAGCATGACGGGCAGGCGCTCCTCGCGCATGAGCGCGATGAGGCCGGTGCCCGGCGGAAAGGAAGTGAGCGGCATGCGCGCTCCGGGGGGCGCGCTCTCCTTGAGACTGAAATTTCCCTCATCCTCCCGGAGAAAGAGATGAACATGCTCCGCGTGGAGTATGGAAAGCATCTCGCGCGTGACGAACGCGCACACCTCATCGAGCGACAGAAGGTACTGAATCTGCCGCGAGAAGGAAATGACATCGTCCTTGAAAACCTTTCTGGTCCGGTAGAAGGCCCGGTCGACGACCGCCTGAATGCCCCTTCGCACCGGGACGATCGCCAGCACCGCGACTATGATCGCCGCGCCGGTCGCCAGCGACGCCGAGACTCCGGAGGATTGCAGCAGCGAGCCCCCCAGCAGCGCGACGAACGCATAGTAAACCCCGACCCCGAAGACGAGGAGAATTCCGTACACGAGGCTCTTTTGCACGACGATGCCGAGATCGAAGGCGTCGCGCTTGAGAATCGCGTACGCCGACGATATCGACATGAAGGAAAGGGAGAAGGCCCACATGTACCGCATCGGCACCGCTCCCGTCGGCTGGAATTGCTTGAGGAGCATGAGAACGGTTATGGGCACGATGCCGACCACCACCCCCACGATGACGATTCCGAATTTCACGCGCTGCACTTTCTCCGAGACGATATAGGTCCGGATGAAGACGGCGAGGCTCGCGACGATATAGACGCCCCAGTAGAGAACGGTCAGCGCATTGAGGACGTCGATCGCTTCGCCGAGCCCGGCGGCGGCCCCGACCGAATACTGCCACAGCGCCAGCACGAATGTGGACAGCGAGAGAATCACCGGCGGCACATAGAGAAACCGGAGCAGCCGCGCCCGCCTCGTTCCGTGCTCGATCTCCCGCCCCGGAAAAAGAAGAAAGAAATGAAGAAACAGGGCCGGCAGGAAGATGAAGAGAAAATCGTACGCGAGCTCCCCGAGGATGTGGAACAGCGGCACCGCCGTGACGGGGCGTTCGCTTATGAGAAATGAGAATATGACGCAGTTCACGGTGAAGAGCGTGCCGAGGATATCGGGCCGCTTCATGATGACCACGAGCCCGACGAGGATAAAGGTGAACCCGGCGACGAGGAGCGACAGCTGGCCCGAAACGTTCAACGCGGGCGGCCGCACGCACCGCACGCTCACGCGAAAGGTCGAATCCCCCCGCGAGATCATGAACACGAGAGGCTTCAGTGTCCGGTCCGCGGCGACGAGGGAGGCGTAGTGGTTCCGGTTGCGCGGGACAGTCCCGTTCACGGCGACAATGCGGTCCCCGGGCGAGAGCCCTGCGTCGCGGTTGGGGCTCTCCGCCTCGATCGCCCGGATGACGAGGTTATGATCCTGAATGCCGGTGTAGGGGGAGCGGACATAATCGCGGAAACCGAGCGTTCCGAGAACTGCGATGAGCACGGCGACCACGACAATGGCGATGCGCGGGACGCTGATCATGGCCTTCTCCCTTGCTCGTAGCGGATGATGAATGGAGCTTGTCAAAGGGCGTCGCCCGTGTCAAATATTTATTCATGGCATGGAATTTCGCTTGATAAACCGTCAGATCCGGTGTTAATTACAAGAGGGACACAGAAGGAGGTCGACGGACTTGTCAGCAGCACGAATCTCGAGACGGCAGTTGAAGGAAGACACTTTTATCGCGACGACTCTCAAGGTTTGGGAGTACGTGCAGGAGAAAGAGAAGAGCTTTTTCATCGGGCTCATAATCGTCGTCTGCATCGCGGTGGCGGCCGTGTGGGGAGTCTACGCGAAGAAGCAAGCCGGCGTCAAGGCGTCGAGCCAGTTCGCCGACGGGCTGACCTCGTTCCGAACGGGGGACTTGAAGACGGCGGAGCAGATCTTCGCCCCGATATCGAAGGACTACAGCGGCAAGCGGGAGGGGGCCTACGCGGACTACTTCCTCGGCAAATGCGCCCTTGAAAGCGGAAAGAACCTGGACGCGATAGTGGCGTTCGATCGCTACCTCTCGAAGGGCGGAAGCTATCCGTTCTTCCACGACGCCGCGATGGAAGGGAAGGCGGTCGCGCTGGAAAACGAACGCCGCTACCAGGAGGCGGGCGAGACGTACCTCGATCTCTCCAAGAACATCAAGACGAATCATTTCATGGAAACGTCCTATCTGAGGCGGTCGGCTGAGGACTTCCGGCTCGCGAACCAGACGCAGAGAGCGATCGAGGTACTCGGAACGCTGCTTGACAAGGCCACCGGCACCGATCGAAGGGACATTGAAATAGAGATGGAGATCCTCAAGGGCTAAGGGATCGACGGTCCCGTGTCTGTCGGAATTCAATCGGAGAATCACATGGAATGGAACGGGGCGGATGGAGCGCACGGGAAGCAGGAGGGAAGCCTCCTGGTGAAACCTTCCGACAGGGACAGGTGGATCGCGGCGGCGGGTTA
>JBEKAW010000101.1:0-8797 GCA_050015715.1 Candidatus Krumholzibacteriaceae bacterium | reverse complement strand
GCCGAGAGCTACCCGAACCTCAAGGCGAACGAGAACATGCTGGCCCTCCAGGAGGAGCTGTCGTCGACGGAAAACAAGATTTCCTTCGCGCGGCAGCACTACAACGACGTCGTTCTCGACTACAACACGCGCATCGCGCAGGTGCCGGCGAACATTCTCGCGACGCTCTTCAACTTCAAGGCGCGCGAGTTCTTCGAGGTCGAGGAAGCGGCCGAGCGGCAGGCGCCGAAGGTGAGCTTCAAGTGAGAACGCCCCGGGTCCCGGCGGCGGCGCCGGGCGACGGACGGACGTCGATTCGGGAGAAGTGAATGGAAAATCTGTACAACGCGATCTCGTCGAACAAACGAAACTCCTTTTTCATCACGGTCGCGATCACGGCGGTTCTCATCGTGCTCGGGTATCTCCTCGGGACCTACTGGGGATCGAGCTACGCGGGGGTATTCATCGCGGTGCTGCTGGCGCTCATCATGTCCCTCAGCGCGTTTTACAGCGGCGACAAGATCGTGCTCGCGGTCAGCCACGCCAAGCGCATCGAGAAGCAGGACGCCCCGCAGCTTTTCAACGTCATCGAGGAGCTCTCGATCGCGGCCGGGCTCCCCATGCCGGCGGTCTACGTCATCGACGACACGGCGCCGAACGCCTTCGCGACGGGGCGCGATCCGAAACACGCCTCCGTCGCAATAACGACGGGGCTCATGCAGAAGCTCAACCGCGAGGAGCTCCAGGGCGTCATGGCGCACGAGCTGTCGCACGTCGGGAACCGCGATATCCTCTACGCGACCATGGTGGGGATTCTGGTCGGCTCCATCGCGATGATGAGCGATTTCTTCCTCAGGAGCTTCTTCTGGGGAGGCGGCAGGCGCCGGCGGAGCGGCAGCGGCGGCGGCGCGGCGGGCGCCATTCTCGTCCTTGTCGCGATCGTGCTCGCGGTCCTCGCCCCGATCTGCGCGAGGCTGCTGCAGCTCGCCGTCTCAAGGCAGCGCGAGTATCTGGCGGACGCTTCCGCGGTCAAGCTCACGCGCTACCCGGAGGGGCTCGCCTCCGCGCTCGAGAAGATCTCGGGGGACAAGGAGGTGCTCGAAGTGGCGAATCGCGCCACCCAGCATCTCTACATCGTGAATCCGATCAAGCCGTTCGAGAAGCGCGCGGCGAATCTCTTCAGCACCCATCCGCCCATCCAGGACCGGATCGCGCGCCTCAGGGCGATGGGGTAGAGGGCTATCGGGCGGCCTCGCCGCCCTCGTTCTTCTCGCGGGGCAGCTCGAAATCTTCCGGCGGGGCCGCCGTCACGGCGATCGCCGCGCCGGTTTCGGGGTGCCGGAACTCCAGCTTCCATGCGTGCAGAAGGAGCCTCCCGCCGGATCTCGAGGGGGCGCCGTATTCCTTGTCCCCGACGATCGGATGAGCGATCGAGGCGAGATGCGCACGTATCTGGTGCGTGCGCCCCGTGAGAATGGAGACCTCGAGCATAGCACGTCCGCCGCGGAGCCTCTTCATGAGGGCGTAGCTCGTGAAGGCCTCCTTTCCGTGCGCCGCGGGGGCCGCGTGCGACCGCGCACCCTTGCTCGTGGCGAGCGGGGTCGATATTTCCCCTGACTTGGGCGACGGAACGCCCTCGACGATCGCGAGGTAGGTCTTGCGCACCTCGCCGTGGGAGATGGATTTGCTCAACGCCCGCGCGGCCGGGCGGGTCTTCGCGACGATGAGGGCTCCGCTCGTCTGCCGGTCGAGGCGGTGGACCGGCGTGTAGGGGAAGGGGGGCTCCGCGGCCCGCTCCTTCCGTTTCCTGCGGTAATCCTCGAGGAGATCGAGGAGAGAGCCCATCTCGGCACGGTTTCCCGGCTGGACGACGAGCCCCGCCGGTTTCGCGATGACGAGGAGAGCGTCGTCCTCGTAGAGCACCGGGATGTCGATGCCGATGCCGCCGGCGGGCCTCTCCCGCGCGCGCAGCGCCTGTCTGGACCGCCCGTCCTCCTCCGCCTCGGAGATGTTGACCGCGACGACGTCCCCCGCGTTCAGGCGCGTGTTTCCCCCCGCCTTCGCCCCGTTGAGGAAGATGAGCCCCTTGCGCAGGAGAATCTGCGTGACGCCGAAGGGCGTGCCGGGAAGCGAGGCCCTGATGAACCGGTCGAGCCTCGATCCCTTCCATTCCCCCGAGACCGTGAAGCGTTTCATGGCTCGATCCTTTCCACCCGCATCCGCTTCGGTACCGCGCCCGTGAACGATACGTACAGGCAGGGCGCGTCGCGGAGGGCCGCGGCCCTCCCTCCCTTCACCTCGAGGGCCCTTCGGCCCGGCCGCTCGATCGCGATCGCGTCATCGAGGTAGGGAAACGCGAGCGGCGAGCCTTCGACGGCGATCGTCGCGAGGCCGGGGTTCTTGTCGCTCTCCTCGACGATCGCGGTCACGATCTCGCGGTACATGCGCGTGAAATCGCCCCATTTCCGCTCGAGCCGGACGTCCCTGACCATGTAGCCCGCGCACAGGATCGCGAAGATCGCGATCGCCGCTCCCTGCCGCGCGCGCGAGCGCTCTTTCCATACGATCGAGAGAAGCAGCACGATGATCATCACCGTGCCGACCGACGAAAGGTAATAGTAGCGATTCTGGCTGATGGAGGCCGTCGAGAAGAATCGGTACCGGAAGAACGACTGGGGAACGAGACAGACGAGCGCCCAGGCAACGGCGAGGATCATCGCGCGCGATTTCCGGGCGGCCCAGCCCGCGAGCAGGAGCACCCCTGCGACCGGCAGGGCCGCGATCTCGGGGCTCACGGCGTTCGGCGATTCGGGGATGACCGTCCCCGCCCGGTAGAAGAGCGAGAAGAACGGCCACGGGTAGAGCTGGTCGAGGAAACCGCCCGCGACGTTGCGCAGCGCGTGGCCTCCGGGGCCCCAGTTGTCCCGGACGTAGCCTCCCATGAGCGCCTGCCGGAAGAGGAGGTACGCGGCCGATATCGCGATGAACGCGGCGAGAGCGGCCGCCGGGATTCTCCGCCGCCCCTTGGGCCCTCCTCCCAGCGCGAACAGAAGGGGGACGATGAAGAGCCCCGCGATCGCCTCCTCCTTCGACGCGAGCGCGAGAACGTAGAGGGCGGCGGATGCGCCGGTGCGCAGCGCCGCTCCGCCCCGGTTCGCGAGGAGAACGTTGATCGACGCGAGAAGGAAAAAGGTCGAAAGGAGCGTCGTGCGCGCGCTGATCCAGAGAACGGCCGCCGCGTGGACGCTCGTGACGGCGAAGAGGGCCGCCGACGCCGCGGCGAGCCACGAATTCTCGAGAAGCTTCAGGGCGAGATGAAAGACGAGGAGCGCGCAAAGAAAATGGAGGACGAGGTTGAAGGCGTAGTGCATCGGGATATTGCCCGGCGCCGCCTTCTCCATGCCCCAGAACGACAGGTTCACGAGCGGGCGGAAGAACTCGACGACCCGGAACGTGAAGAGGTTTCCCGGCGCCATGTCGTACCGGGCCGCCTTGAGCCACGAGAAGTCGTCGTTGAAGAACCAGTTGTCGAAGACGCCGCGGTAGGAGGCGACGGAGAGGAGGAGGAGAATCAAATAGATCGTGCGCCGCGGCACGGCCGCCGCCGCAGGGAACATGCATTCCTTCGGCTCTGGTGCGGACACGGGATCCCTCCTCGATCGGCCTTCACTCTATAGGCTCATTTTTCCTCTTCACAAGCATTATTTGTCGTTGAGATATTCGGGGAGAATGATTATCATGTGCCCGGCACGTCGCAGAAAGGCAGCGGCATGGCGGTACAGGAAGTTCTCCTCCTCGGAAATCCGAAGCTCTACGAGGAATCGACCAAGGTGAAGCGCGAGGAGCTCGAAGGGCTCGCCTCGGTGTTCGAGGATCTCGCCGACACGCTCATGGATTTCCGCGAGGAGTACGGGTGGGGCCGCGCCATCGCGGCGCCGCAGATCGGCGTCATGAAGCGCATCGTGTTCCTGCACGTCAACGAACCCGTCGTTCTCATCAATCCGGTGCTCAAGCTCCGGGTTCGGCTCAAGGTGCTCGTCTGGGACGACTGCATGAGCTGCCCCGACCTTCTCGTCAAGGTCAAGCGTTATCGCCGCTGCAAGGTCGAGTATCGCGACGTCAACTGGCAGAAGCGGAGCATGTATCTCGAGGGGAAGCTCGCCGTCCTCATGCAGCACGAAATCGATCATCTCAAGGGGATCTGCATCACGCAGCGGGCGCTCACGGAGAAGAGCTTCGCGCTCCGGAGCGAACGGGCGTATCTGAAGTAATCGGGAAATCTCAGCGACACGGGCACGAGATTATTTCAACTTTTCGTGGATCGACGGCATCAGTTTGCTGATCTCGATTCCCTGCGGGCATTGTTCCTCGCACTGGCCGCATTGCGTGCAGGCGCTCGCGCGTTCGGCCTCCTGGAAGAATCTTCCGTACACGAGACGTGAAGCCGACATGTCGTCATATACGACGCCGTTGTTGTAGAGCTCGAGAACCCCGGGAATATTGACGCCCTGGGGACAGGGCAGGCAGTACCCGCATCGAGTGCACGGCACGGCGGCCCGTTTCAGGAACGCGGAACGCACGCGCTCGATGAGCTTCAGGTCCTCCGGTGAAAGCGGCTCGGTGCTGAGCGACTCCGCCGCTTGCAGGTTCTCGTCGAGCTGTTGCATTCTATTCATGCCGCTGAGGAGCGACGTGACCCCCGGCTGGTTCCACACCCACTGAAGGGCCCACTGCGCGGGAGACTTCGGGCCGTATTCGTCGAATATCCTCCGCACGTCCGCGGGCGGGTTTGCGAGCCGCCCGCCGAGCAGAGGCTCCATGACGACGACGGCGAGCCCCTTGGATGCGGCATGGCGCAGGCCCGCGGTGCCCGCCTGGTTCTCGGTGTCCATGTAGTTGTACTGTATCTGGCAAAAATCCCAACGGTCGTAACCGTCGACTATCGGCTTGAACGATTCGGGCCTGTCATGGAACGAGAAGCCGATGTGCCCGATTCTCCCGTCCGCGACGGCCTTCTCGGCCTTTTCCAGGAGGCCGAATTTGAGAACGCAGTTCTCCCATCTCTCCTTGCCGACTCCATGCATGAGATAGAAATCGATATGATCGGTCCGCAGTTTCTTCAGCTGTTCGTTCAGGAACTTATCGAAGTCTGCCGCCGACGCGATGAACCAGAGAGGTGATTTCGTCGCGAGCTTCACCTTGTCGCGGTACCCGTCGCCGAGCGCCTTGCCGGTGACGATCTCGCTGTTGCCGCTGTGATACGGATACGCGGTGTCGATGTAATTGACGCCGCGGTCGATGGCGGAGCGGATCAGCCGCGTGGACTCCTTTTCGTCCACTTCGCCGCTCATGGGCTTGTTGTCCCGCGTCGGCAGGCGCATGCAGCCGAACCCCAGCGCGGATATCTGATAATCGAGCTTTCCGAATTTCCTGTATTTCATGAGCGAGCGGATCCTCCTCTTAATTCAAGAACTTTGAATGGCCCATCGCTTTCAAAATCAGATTGCCCAGAAGTTTGCTGCCGGCAATAACCGTCAGCGCGACTACCAGATGCCAGACTATTTCCCGCAAAGAACTTGTCTTCCTCTTCTTTGCGATCAAATAGCTCAGGATCGTGAGCAATACCAAACCCCAGACGGAGGAAACGATGAAGGCGGTGTGCGAGGAGAAGAACAAAACAATGAGAACGAACGTGAACGCAAGAAAGAGCCTTACTATGAAATTTCCATATGTGAATGAGTTGATATCCCGCCTCGAAGCTCCTTCCGATTCTTTATATATATGGATGCCCAGGGAATCCGAGACGTTGTCCGCGATCGCGATGATCAAGAGACCGGTGATCACGCTTGTTCTCGCGCTGTCTCCCTGATTCAACCCCGCGACGAGCCCCATACTGGTGATAATCGCCGCCGTGGCACCCATACTGAATTTATTTATGTTCACCATCGCTTGCTCATCCATTCTCTTCGTCGAATTTCTCGAGGACAGCCGCGAAAGCGGCAACCGTCGTCTCGTCGCGGTCGACGAGCGTGATGTCAGTGAGGCTCTTCGCACCGTGAGCCTTGATCGCCTCGAGGATCGCCGAGGCGGAATCTTCCGGGGAGACCTTGCCGGCGCTCGTTCCGAGCCCCGGGATCGCGACCGACTCGACCTTGAGCTCTTCGGCGAGCGCGAGCACGGCGGCGGCGGCGAGTCTCACGTTCTCGCGGGAGCTCGGCCCCCCCGGTTCGCCGGCGACCGCGACGTGAATGACGTAGAGGTTCTGGAGCCTCCCCGCCGTCGTCGCGACAGCCGCGCCGACCGTAAGCGGCGCTTTCGCGACGGCTTCCTTCTCGATCTCGTCCCCGCCCTCGGTCTTGATCGCCGCCGAGACGCCCTCCGCCATCGTTCCGCGCGGGTCCGCGGGGTTGACGATCGCGTCGGCGAAGATGGTCGTGATGTCGCCGAGCCGCGCCTTGATGCCTATGTCGTTGATCTCGGTCGTGAACTTGTTCTCGTCCATCGCGATCTCCGCGAGCACGACGTCGGGACGGTTCCGGTATCGCTTCGTCACCTTCTCGCTCTGGACGGCAACGTATTGAACGGTCTTGAAGAGGTCCTCGGGGGAGAGCTTTCCGTCCATGAAGGCCTCGATCTTCTTCGCGAGCGGCTCGATCAGAGTCCGCGTCTGTCTCCGCTTGAGCGAAGCGATGAACTTGAGCTTACGCTCCTCGCGAGCTTCTTCCTTCTTGCCCATGACTGCTCCCGGCGATTGAATTCCGTGCCGACGGGCGCTGTGTTGCCCGGTGCCCTGGACACCCCTCCCCCGGCAATATATATTAAAACAGGCTCCAGGGGTTAGCAAACGCCGAATCCGGTCGTCTCATAAGAGGGTGAAAGATCTCTCCCGGAGGTGTGACATGAAAGGGAGGATACTCGGGGCGGTGTCGATGGCGCTCCTCGGTGTGCTGTCTTTTTCCGCCGCTTCTCTTGCTGGTTGGATCGAGAACGGAGTCCTCGTCTGCGGCGAGAGCGGCAGACAGTTCCGGCAGGAGATGGTCTCCGACGGACACGGTGGCGCGGTCATTGCCTGGAGCGATGATCGGACGGGGGGGAGCGACATCTACGCGCAACGGGTCGACGCGTTCGGCTTGCCGCTCTGGCAAACCGGCGGCGTCCCTATCTGCGCGGCGGCCGGCGGCCAATCCTATCTGAAGATGGCGCCGGACGCCTCGGGCGGCACCATCGCGGTGTGGATAGACAGCAGGGCGGGCGGGCAGCGGCTTTATATTCAGAGAATCGACGGGAGCGGGGTCGCGCGGTGGGCGACCGACGGGATCCTGCTGTCCTCGTACTTTGTGCAGATCATCTCCGATGTCGTCGTGCCGGACGGATACGGCGGGGCGATCGTCGCGTGGAGCGACAAGCGCAGCGGCGACTATGACCTCTTCGCGCAGCGGATCGATGCCGACGGGAACCTCCTCTGGGGAAGCGAGGGGATCACGGTCGCGGCCGCGCCGTTGGATCAATTCGGACCCACGCTGCTCCCCGATGGCGCAGGGGGCGCGATCGTGCTCTGGGATGATAACCGCACGGGGGTGACTGCCTGCCGCGCGCAGCGCATCGATGGGGAAGGGGGGCCGCAGTGGGCGGCCGAGGGCGTTCCCTGCGGCAGCTCCTATCTGCAGGGTGGGGTCGTGTCGGACGGTGCGGGGGGCGCTTTCGTTGCCGGCCTCACGTACATTCCCGGGGAAGGCCTGGGATCGTGGGACAACTCCGTTCAGGTCTGGCGCATCGGCTCGAACGGCGCGCTCCGCTGGGCCGGCGACGTGACGCTAGCCGGCTCGACCTGGGAGTGGCCGACACCGGGGCTCGTTCCGGACGGATGCGGAGGCGTGATTGTCGTGTGGGACGGCGAAGGGACCGCGGGCATCGACATCCGGGGCCAGCGGCTCGACTCCCTCGGCGCGAAGCTGTGGGGCGAGAGCGGCGTCGTCATCTGCGACCAGGCGTCCGATCAGGTGGAGCCGCACGTCGCGACTGACGGCGCAGGCGGAGCCGTCATCTCGTATCAGGACAACTCCGTCTACGGTCAGAGAATCGACCCGAACGGCAACGTTCTCTGGGAGACGAACGGCGTTTCCCTCTGCGGCGGGACCTCCGGAACGTGGCCGCTGTTTGCGACTGTCGTCTCCGACGGCGCGGGCGGGGAGATTGCCGTCTGGTGCGACAAGCGGGGCGGGGCCCAGGACATCTATGCGGGGAAGATCGACGCCGCGGGTAGATCCCCCGTGACGGGGATTGCGGGGGGCCCGCCTCCGGCCCGCCGCCTGCTGCAGAATTTCCCCAATCCTTTCAATCCCTCGACGACGATTCCCCTCGAGCTGGAGAAGAGCTCGCATGTGAGATTGACGGTGCACGACAGCGCGGGCCGGCTCGTCGCGGTGCTCCTGGATGGAACGCTCAATGCGGGGCGGCGCGACATCTCCTGGGACGGGAAGGATCGATTCGGCCGGGAGGCTCCGAGCGGCGTCTACTTCTGCAGACTCGCGGCGGCCGGACGCTCGGAATCGACTCGAATGGTGCTCGCGCGCTGAGCGGGATTCTCCGCCGCGCATCGCGGGTCCGTCATTCCACCTCTATTCGCTTCAAAGAGCGTCGAAATCGATGTACAATCGCTTCGCCCTTTTCATTCTCACGGGCTCTTTCGCGGGAGGTCTTATGAGAACGTCCTCATGTTCGAAGGTCCTGTCGTTCATCTTGGTTGCCTGTCTCTGTATTCCAATCTTCTGTTCCGCGGCCCTGGCGGTCGACAAGAAACCCCTGACCCCGGGCGACA
>JBEKAW010000100.1:0-8823 GCA_050015715.1 Candidatus Krumholzibacteriaceae bacterium | reverse complement strand
ACCGGGTCCGCGTCTATACGAAGGACGACCTGTACACGATTTCGAGGCGGAAGACTCCGCGGTAGACCGGAAAGAGGAAGACCCATGTTCAAAGCCAAGTTCAAGGAAGCGGTCATCTGCTTCCGCGCCGGCCGGGTGACGCTGCCGTACCCGTTCAAACCGGCCGAGGTGCCGCCCAAGTTCAGGGGCAAGATCGAGTTCGACTCCCGCAAGTGCATCGGCTGCGGGGGATGCGCGAACGTCTGCCCCCCGCGGTGCATCGTCATAGAGGACATGGGCGAGGTCGCCCGCATCACCTTCCATCTCGACCGGTGCATCCAGTGCGCGCGATGCTACGAGGTGTGCCCCGAGGAGGCGATCTGGCCGACGGAACAGTTCGAGACCGCCACGCCCGACAAGTCCGACCTGAAATCCGACATGCTGCTCTGGATGTCGAGCTGCCAGCGATGCGGCCGCTGCTTCGAGAGCGACAATGCGATCGACCGGTTCCACAGCAAGCGCTGGCGCGGCCGGGGACCCGGCGAAGAGAACAAGCACGGGATATTTCCCGTCAAGCCGCCGATAGATTTCGTCCAGCTCAGACCTCTCGTGAGAGAGGAGCGTGAGGACGAGAAATGATCAACGAGATCCTCAAGAAGATGTTCGGGAAATCGCTCTGGCTGTTCCACGCCAACTGCGGCGCCTGCAACGGCTGCGATATCGAGGTGATTGACGTCCTCACACCCTACTACGACGTCGAACGGCTCGGGATGAAGCTCGTCGGAAGCCCGCGGCACGCGGACGCGTTGATCGTATCGGGCTCCGTGAGCAGGCAGGTGGCTCCGGCGCTCCGGCGACTGCTCGAGGCGACGCCCGATCCGAAGGTCGTCATCGCCGTGGGGTCGTGCGCGGTCGGCGGCAATATCTGGTTCGACACCTACAACGTCCTCGGCGGCGCGGACAAGGTCGTGCCGGTGAACATGTATATCCCCGGATGCCCGCCGAGGCCGGAGGCGATCATTTACGGCGCGGCGCTCGCCTTGGGGCTCGTACCGAAGAAAGTGTCCGCCCGGCACGAGAAGCATATCCCTCCCGGCTTCGACCTCGAGGGGTATCTGGCTCAATGGAAGGACGGCACATGAGTTTCCTGGTGGCCGCGGTGGTCGGCATCCCGTTTCTAGCCGCCGTGCTGTGCCTGGCGGTGAGAGACAGGGCCTCCCGGTTCGTGGCGATCGGAGGGAGCGTGCTCGCGGCCGCGGCCGCAATCTGGCTCGCCTCCTGCCTGCCGAGCGAGCGGTGGCTCGTCGGCAGCATGCCGTGGCTCGGGACCGGCGCCTCGGGACTCTTCGGCTACGAGCTCGGGGCCCTCCCCTTCATCATGCTTCTCGCCTCCACCGCGATCGGCGTCGCCATAGCCGTCTACTCTGCCGGATACCTGTCCCCGGCGAACCGCGATCACGCGACGGGCTCCGGCCAGGCACGCTACTATTTCTGGCTCATGCTCTTCGTCGGCTCGATGGCGGGTCTCGCCATCTCCCCCACGCTCCTCCAGATGCTGATATTCTGGGAGATGACGACGGTCTGCTCCTGGGCCCTGATATCGTTCTACGACGACGCGGCGAGCCTCAAGGCCGGCATGAAGGCCCTCGTCATGACCTCGTTCGGCGGCCTCTTCTTCATCGCCGGGCTCGTCTGGGTCGCGAGCGCCACCGGCTCCATGCTGTTCTCGGCGCTCGGTCAAATGTCGCCCGGCGTCCGCGCGGGGGCGTTCAGCTTGTTCCTCATCGCGGCCTGGGCCAAGAGCGCGCAGGTGCCGTTCCAGACGTGGCTGCCGGACGCGATGGCCGCGCCCACGCCGATCAGCGCCTACCTGCACGCGGCGGCGATGGTCAAGGCGGGCGTGTTCCTCACGGCGAGGCTCCTCACCGCCGGCTGGGCGCTCCCGACCGGAATGGGGCTCCTCGTTTCCATCGCGGCGCTCGTGACGATGTTCGTCGCCCTCTACTTCTACTTCTTCCAGGACGATCTGAAGAGGCTCCTCGCCTATTCGACGATAGCCCAGCTCGGCTACATATTCCTCGGGCTCGGCGTCGGGGCCCTCGGCGCGCCGATGGCGACGCGCGGGGCCGTGCTGCACATCCTCATGCACGCGTGCGCGAAGACGACGCTCTTTCTCACGGTGGGCGTCATCGCGTACGCGACGGGCACGCGCAGCATCTCGAAGCTGTCGGGGCTGGCCCGGGCGATGCCGGTCGCGGCGGTCGCGTTCTTCGTCGGAGCGTTCGGGCTCACGGGCATTCCGCCGCTCGCGTGCTTCTGGAGCAAGATGTACGTGCTCGCCGGGGCGCTGCAGGTCCCCGGCGCGTTCGGCCCGCTCGTCCTCGTGCTCGTGCTGATCGAAAGTCTCATAACGTTCGCATGGTTCCTATGGGTCGGCCAGAGGGTGTTCTTCGGGAAGCCCTCGGCGGGAGCGGCTCCCGTGCCTGCGAGCATGAACTGGGTGCTGATAGCGATGATTCTCGCGACGGTCCTGATCCCGCTCGCGGGCATACCGATTGTTTCGCATTTGATCGCCGTGCCGTGATGGATTCAGCGAGGAGCTGAAGAAGATGGTCGGTAGTCTGGAGATGACATTCGCGCTGCTCTTCGTCGGGGCGGTCGTTTCCGGCATGATGCGCTCCTGGCGCTCGGCTGGCGTCACGGCGACCGTCTTCGTCGGGCTCGCCACGGTGTTCGCGTGGCTCGCGGGATGGAAGGTGCTCCTCGGGGGAGGCGCCGCCTACGGGCTCTTGTTCCGGCTGCCGACCCTCGGCAGCGAGCTCGCCGTGTCGCTCGATCCGCTCGGAGCGGGATTCCTCCTCGTCATCACCGGCGTGTCGCTCGTTGCGACGATCTACTCGATCGGGTACATGGGGCTTTACCGGGACAAGAGCCCCGGGACATTCTATGCGCTTCTGCTGCTTTTCATCGCGGGCATGGCGGGAGTCGCCTGCGTCGCGGACTGGCTCTTCTTCATCGTACTCTGGGAGATGATGACGCTCGCCTCCTACTTCCTCGTGACCTTCGAGCGGGACGATCCCGCGGTAGCGCGGGCCGGGTTCAAGTACTTCGTGATGACTCACGTGGCCTCGGCGGGGCTCCTCGTCGCGGCAATCGTCATGTGGCATCTCACGGGGTCGTTCGCGTTCGGCGCGCACAAGGCCGGCCTGATGGCGGCCTCGTCATCGATCAGGAACGTGGTGCTCGCGCTGTATTTCATCGCGTTCGCGACGAAGGCCGGCATCTACCCGTTCGGCGACTGGCTGCCCGACGCGCATCCGGCCGCGCCGTCCGGGGTCTCCGCCATTCTCTCGGGCGTCATGATCAAGCTCGGCGCCTACGGCGTCCTTCGCGTGTTCTGGGGTTTGTCGGGAGGCGGCGCGCCGGGCGGGATGGTGACCTGGGGCGTCATCGTCGCGGCGTTCGGCGCGCTCTCGGCCTTCGTCGGGGGACTCACGGCCATGAAAGAGAACGACGCGAAGAGACTCCTCGCGTACTCGAGCATCAGCCAGACGGGCTACATCTTCCTCGCGCTCGGAATCTGGATAACGTTCGCCGGCCGCGGCGGTCTCGAATCGCTCGCGCTCCTCGGGCTTCTCGGCGCGGGCTTCCACATCCTGAACGACGCGATCTACAAGTCGCTCCTCTTCCTGAACGCGGGCTCGATCCTCTACTCGACGGGAACGCGCGACCTCAACGAGGTCGGCGGCATCTCCCGCGTGATGCCGGTCGCGGCGGCCGCCGGGCTCGTCGGCGTGCTGAGCCTGTCCGGCCTTCCCCCGACAAACGGCTTCGCCTCGAAGTGGGTCATCTACCAGGCGTCGATATCGGGGGGATTTCAGTTCTCGCCGTTTATCGCGGCGGCGGTCATTGCGTTCTTCGTGAGCCTTTCGACGCTCGCCTATTCGATGAAGTACTTCTGCACCGCCTTCCTCGGGCCGTCGTCGGTCGGGGAAGCGGAGCCGAGACCTATTCCGTGGACGATGACCTTCGCGCAGGCCGTCCTCGCGCTCGCGTGCCTCGCGATCGGACTCGCGCCGCTCTGGGCGATGCGGCTCGTGAGCTCCGCCTTCGGCTCGAGCCTTCCTTCGATGTATCACAACGGCTTCCTCGGCGGATTGAGCAGCCTCCCTGCCGGCGGCGAGGCGCCCGCGGCGTGGAGCCCGATAGGGGCCGTCGTCCTGCTTCTCGTCTGTTTCGCGCTCGCGCAGATCATCCGCGGCCTCGGCCGCTCGAGAGCGAGAGCCGTTCCGGGCTGGTACGGCGGCGAGGAACATGCGGGGAACGACCTCAGGTTCAGGGCGCAGGGCTTCTACTCGCCGTTCAACGAGGCGTTCCCGAAGGTGTACCTCCGCCTACCGGTGCCCCGGCTGCCGGGCCTCAGGCGGCTGCGCGCCGCCTTCGATCTCGACGCGTGGTTCTACGACCCGCTCGTGCGGGGCGGGGAACGCGCCGTGAACAAGGTGAGCCGCTCGCACGTGGGGATACCGCAGCTTTACATGATCTGGCAGGTGGCCGGTATGGTGCTGGTCATCACGATACTGTTTCTGATCGTACGATAGATCCGGGAGACGGCCATGCATGCAGGAACGATAGCGATAAACGGTCTGATAGCCCTCCTCCTCGCGCCTCTCTTCGACGGCGTGACGAGGAAGGTGAGGGCCATAATCCACTCGCGCAAGGGCCCGCCGTTGACCCAGACCTACATGGACATCCTGAAGCTCCTCGGGAAGGAGGACCTGCGCTGCACGACGAGCACGATCTTCCGGTTCGCGCCGGCGGCCGCGTTCGCGTCCTTCCTCCTGGTGGCGATTCTGACGCCGATGGGCGCCTTCCCCGGCACGGGCCTGCACGGCGACATGATCGTATGGACCTACTTCCTCACGCTCGGGGCGGCGGCGATCATCCTCATGGCGTCCGCCTCGGGGAACCCGTTCGCCAAGATGGGCGGGGCACGCGAGATCATGCTGCTGCTCTCCGTCGAGCCGATCGTGGTCGCCTCCCTCATCACCGCGGCGGTGAAGAGCAGGTCGCTCCTCCTTTCGGACATGTCGGCGTATAACTTCACCGCCGGGCCCTCGGTCTCCATGGCGGTCGCGGGCGTCGCGCTCTTCCTCGCGCTCCAGGCGACCCTCGGGAGGCTCCCCTTCGACATCGCCGAGGCCGAGAGCGAGATCGTCGGAGGAGCGCTCGTGGAGCAGAGCGGACCGAACCTCGCGCTCATCAAGATGGCGCTTCTCATGCGTCAGGCGATCTACAGCTACATCCTGGTGCAGATCTTCATCCCGTGGCCGGCGCTCAGTCCGTGGCCGCTGATGCTCGTGTCCTCGGCGGTGAAGGTGGCCGTGATCTTCGTGCTGGCCGCGGTCATAGAGGCCGTGAGCCCGAGGCTTCGGATCGATCAGGCGATGACCTATATGAGCAGGGTGCTCTTCGTGGCGTTGGCCGCTCTCGCGTTCGCGGCGATAGGAGTGTAGTCATGTCCGGTATCAGCGCCCCGTTGATTCATACGCTGAGCCTCGCGATGATCATAACGAGCTTCGCGGCGGTGGAGGCGAGGAACCTCCGCAACGCGACGATCGCGTATATGTTTCAGGCGCTCCTCGTCACGGGGCTCCTCGCCGCGTATTCGGTCCAGAACCCGGCGCTCATCTTCTGGGCGGCGACGGCGCTCGTTACGAAGGCCGTGCTCGTGCCGTGGTTCCTGTGGCGCGCGACTGCGGGCGCGGAGCAGGAGACGAAGCCGCTCATCAACTTCGGAGTGTCCGCGGTGCTCCTTCTCACGCTCTTGGCGACGATGTTCAAGCTGATGCACGCGAGCGCGGGGCTCTTCATCGACGTGACGGGCGAGTTCGCCGCGCTCGCGCGGACGAACCTCGCCGTCGCGTTCACGATATTCGTTCTCGGGATCTACGCGATTCTGACGAGGCGCGACGCGATCAAGACCGTTATCGGCCTCTGCCTCCTCGAGAACGGCGTTCACCTGAGCCTCGTGAGCCTCGCCCCCGCGATGAAGGAGACGGCGCTCGCCGGCATCGCCACCGAGGTCGTCGTCACGGTGTACCTCCTGCTTTACATCATCGGCGGCATACGGGAGAAGTTCAAGACGACCGATACGTTCAAGCTCTCCGAGCTGCACTGGTAGAGGTGTATGAATGCCCACTGAATTGAAATCGGCTTTGCCGGCGCTGGTCGTGATCGCGCCCGCCGCAGCGGCGGTCCTGATCTTCACGATAGGCAGGTTCACCTCGTGGCTGAAGGAGGCCCTGGCGCTCGCGGGGGCGGCGTGCGCGCTCGCGGCATCCTACGAGATCGGCCTCGCGGCGTTTCGCGGCGTCGCGCTCACCTCCTTCGGCAGGCAGCTCTACGCGGACTCCCTCAGCGCCGTGCTCGTGATCCTGATCTCCGGTATCGGCCTTCTCTCGATCGTCTATTCCCTGCGGTACATGCGACACCAGGCCGCCCCGGGCGACGGGCAGCATACGACGACGCCGCGGCGGCTCGCGGTCTTTTACGGGTGGCTCATGCTCTTCCTGTCCACGATGCTGTGGGCGTGCCTGTCGAACAACATCATCATGCTGTACGTCGCCGTGGAGGCGAGCACGATCGCGAGCGGGCTCCTCGTCGCGTTCTACTGGGACAAGCGCGCGCTGGAAGCGGGCTACAAATACCTCATGCTCCTGACCGTGGGCATCACGTTCGCGCTCTTCGGCTGCGTCCTCGTGTACGCCGCCGGGGCCCACGTCCTCGGAGGCGCGCGGGGGCTCCTGCTCTCCGATCTGAGGACGGTCGCGGGGGGCTTCCCCGTCGCGACGGTGGTCCTCGCCTCGGCGTTCCTCATCGTCGGGTTCGGGACCAAGGCGGGCCTCGCGCCGTTTCATCCGTGGCTCCCGGACGCCCACGCCGAGGCGCCCACGCCCGTGTCGGCGCTTCTGTCGGGCGTGATGCTCAAGGTCGCGATCTACGCGCTCGTCCGCACGGTGAGCATGTTCTATCCGGGATTCTCCCCGATATCGACCTTCGTGCTCGCGCTCGGCGTCTTCACCCTCGTGATCGGGGACATCATGGCGCTCGCCCAGGACGACCTCAAGCGAATGCTCGCGTACTCGTCGGTCAGCCAGATGGGGTACGTGCTCATGGGATTCGGCATCGGCACGCCGCTCGGCATCTACGCGGGACTGTTCCATCTTCTGAACCACGCCCTCGCCAAGTCGCTCCTCTTCCTCGCGACCGGGGCCGTGACGTACTCGACGGGGCTCAGGCGCATCTCGGATCTCGGCGGGCTCGCGAAGAAGATGCCGGTCACGGTGTTCTGCTTCTTCGCGGGCGCGCTCGCCATCGCCGGCATGCCTCCGTTCAACGGCTTCCAGAGCAAGCTCGCGCTCTTCATCGCCGGCGCGCACGCCGGAGTCTGGTGGGCGGTCATCCTGGGGCTCGCGGGAAGCCTCATAACGGTTCTCGTGGTGCTCAAGGCCGCGAAGTCCGTGTTCTGGGGAAAGCCGTCGGCCGCGGTGTCCGCCGTGACGGTAAAGGAGGCGCCGGCGAGCATGACGGTCGTCATGGTGATCCTCGCCCTCCTGTGCCTGGGAATCGGGCTCTACCCGAAGGCGGTCTACCGGCCTCTCAACGCGGCGTCCGCGGTCGTTCAGACGGTCACGGTCAACGAGCCCGCCCTTGCGGCGCCTCCGTGCACCGGCGCGGTTCCGGTCGAGGCCGGCGCGCCCGCGGCGGCCCCGCGCGACACGAGCGCTCAAATCCCGAATCGAGAGAAGTAGCGCCTCGGGCCTAGAACGTCCCCTCACGCACCCGATGCTGCGAGCGTCTCTTCCTCAGCTCGATAACGTTCCCCGGATCCGTCGACGTATTCTCCGGAAGAGGATTCTCTCCCTTTTCGAGCCCGAGCTTGATCACGCTCTTGAGCTTCTTGAGAATCTCCGATCCTTCGAGCGCCTCCGCTCCCTCGTTGTAGTAGTCGAACCAGGGAAGCCCGGCCGCGGAGTACTCCCTCGAACTCATCGGAATCGTAGGGGTCTCTTCGCCGGTGATCGCCGTCCAGAGGAGCGAGTTCGCGATGTGGACGAAGCACCTGCTGCATGTTTTCCGGTTCCAATCCTCGAAATCGTACGGGTCCTCGTAGATTTCCTGACGCATGGTGCCCCCGGGGGCGAGCCCCATGGGGGGCGCCGCCATGGAGATCATGCTGGCATCGGAAGGCGTTTCCGGCCCGACGTGCCTGCGCCTCGGAAACCGCCTGTCGAAGACCTCCCGTTTCATCGGGTAGACGATGATCTGCAGCCCGCCGTGCTCCCCCGTGCCGGTGACCTGCTCCTCGGCGGTGTATCCATCGCCGAGAGGCATCGCGACGAACTGCCGGATCACGCCTTTCTCCACGCAGAAGCCGTCGAGCCACGGCTGCTCGGGCGCGACGATGTAGTCCTGAGGCAGGTGCAGCCCGTTGGTCCATGGCTCACCCGTGACGGCGTCGATCTTTCCCGCCGCGATCTTGACCGCGAACGGGTACGGCGTCCCATGCTCCGGCAGGTACGCGGAATCGAAGCTGAGCCACATCGCTTCGGATTGGTGCATCGGGAGCATGACGCCGCCGTGATCGAGCCATTCTCGCGGCACCCTGCCCGGAAAATCGTCGATATGCCTCAGGGGGAAGCCCCCGAGACCCGGCGGCAGAGGATACATCTTCCCGTCGTCGGGGATTCGAAGCGTCCGCTCGAACTCGATCGTGAGCGCGGCGCCAGGATGCACTTCGGGAAACGAGAAAACGAGGCGATCGTGCTTGAGCTCTATCAT
>JBEKAW010000099.1:0-8915 GCA_050015715.1 Candidatus Krumholzibacteriaceae bacterium | reverse complement strand
GGGCGTGCGCCGAGCTCGGCGAAGCGCGCCGCCATCGCGAGCGCCTCCGCTCCGGTATTCTGGAACCTGAAGCCCCCCGTGTCCATGAGAACGCCGAGGTAGAGGTAGTCCGCCATTTCCGGCGTGATGCGATCCGGGGCGACGCAGGCGAGAAACCGGTAGACGAGGATCGCCGTCGCGCTCGCGCGCTCGTCGATGACGTTGATGCCCCCGTAGCACTCGTTCGTCGGGTGGTGGTCGATATTGACGATCGGAACGTCGTTGTCGCTGATTACGAGCTCGGCGGTCCGGGCCGTCGTCGGCGAGTCGAGCGCGAACACCATATCGGGTTTGTAGGACGCGAGCGCCTCCTCGCGGACAAAGAGCCTCATGAGCGGAAGCTCGAGGTAGATCTCGGCCATTTCCCCCGGCGTGAAGCAGGCGACCTCCTTGCCGCGCCCGAGGAGAAACGCGGCGAGGGCGAGCATCGAGCCGATGCAGTCGCCGTCGGGATCGACGTGCCCGAGGAGGAGATACCGCGCGTGCGTCCCGATCAGCGCGTCGATCGCGCGGAACTCGCTCGCGAACCGTTCGTCAGGCATCCTTCGTTCCTTCTTCTTCGCCGTCCTTCGTGCGCTCTTCGTCCTCGTGGTGAATCTGCTCGATGAGCTCCTCGATCTTCATCGCGCGATCGAGGGACACGTCGAACTGGAACGTGAGCTCGGGAACGACGTGGAGCCGCAGGCGCTTGCCGATCTGCCCCCGCAGGAAACCGGAGCAGCTCGCGAGCCCCTTCTGAACGGCCACGGGGTCCTGCGCGCCTCCGATGACGTTGTAGAGAATCTTCGCGGACGAGTAGTCCCGCGAGGCCTCGACGTGCGTTATGGAGACGTTCGCGACGCGCGGGTCCTTGACCCGCCGGAGGATGAGCTCCGCGACGAGCACCATGATCTCATCCTCGATCCGGGCTTTGCTTTTTTCGCTCATTCGATCGCACCTTCCGGGCCGCCGGACGCTCAGTAACGATTGCGCTCGCAATCGCAGACAACGATCCGGGGCTCACGTTCGAGAAACTCCATGACGTCGCGCTCGACGATCTCCACGCCCCGCGGGTCCGTGGCGACCGCCGCGATCGCGAGCTCGCTCCGCTGCCATTTATCCTGGAAATCGTTCTCGCACACGCTGACGTTGAAACGGTTGCGGAGCTTGGCTTTGACGCTCGCGAGAACGAATCGCTTCTGCTTGAGGGAGCTACAGCCGGGCAGGAGAAACTGGATCCTGAGGCTCGTCACGATCACGGGGAACGACCCTCCTCGCGCCTATTTTATCGATTTGCTCGTGCTCTCCTCCACGAATGCCTCGAGCAAGTCCCCTTCCTTGAAGTCGTTGAACCCGCTCACCCCGATGCCGCACTCGAACCCCGCCTGCACCTCCTTGGCGTCGTCCTTGAACCGTTTCAGGGAAGAAATCGACCCCGTGTGGAGAATATCGTTCCCCCGCTTGACGCGCACCTTCCCGTTGCGCACGATGCTCCCGGACTTTACGTAGCACCCGGCGATCGAGCCCACTTTCGAGACCGCGAACACCTGACGGACCTCGGCCACCCCGGTGTCCCGTTCCGTGATGACGGGCTCGAGGAGTCCCGACATGGCCGCCTTGATGTCGTCGATCGCCTGGTAGATGATGTCGTAGTAACGGACGTCGACCTTCTCGTATTTCGCGAGCTGCGCCGCCTTCGGCGCCGGGCTCACGTGAAATCCGATCACGACCGCGTTCGACGCGGAGGCGAGCAGCACGTCGCTCTCGTTGATGACGCCGACGCCCTTGTGGATGATCTTGATCTTGACCTCCGTGCTGTCGATCGAGGAGAGGCTGTCGACGAGGGCGCCGACGGAACCGTCCATGTCGGCCTTGATGATGAGGTTGAGCTCCTTCACCACCCCTTCCTTGATCTGCTTGTACAGGTCGTCGAGGGTGATGCGCTGCACGATGCGACGGTCTTTCTCGCGCTGGTACTGCTGGCGCTTGAAGGAGATTTCGCGCGCCGTCCGGTCGTCCTCGACCTGCACGAAGTTCTCGCCGGCGTTCGGCAGACCCATGGCGCCGAGCACGACGACCGGCGTCGAGGGAGGCGCGGCGTCGATCTTCTTGTTGCGCTCGTTGAGGAGCGCGCGCACGTGGCCGTAGTAGTTCCCCGCGATGAACACGTCGCCGACCCTGAGCGTGCCCTGCTGGATGATCACCGTGCAGACGTTCCCGCGGCCCTCCTCCTTGCGCGCCTCGAGCACGACCCCGCGGACGGGCGCCTCGGCGTCCGCCTTGAGATCCATCATCTCGGCCTGGAACAGGATCATCTCGAGGAGCCGGTCGACGTTCTTGCCCAGCTTGGCCGAGATCTCGACCCCCATGACGTTGCCGCCGTATTCCTCGAGAACGATGTTCTGCTTGAGAATCTCGCGTTTCACGCGCTCGACGCTCGCGTTCGGCAGATCGATCTTGTTGATCGCGATGATCATCGGAACGTCCGCGGCGCGGGCGTGATTGATCGCCTCGATCGTCTGCGGCATGATTCCGTCGTCGGCGGCGACGACGAGGATGACGATGTCCGTGACCTGCGCGCCGCGCGCCCGCATCGCGGTGAAGGCCTCGTGGCCCGGCGTGTCGATGAAGGTGATTCTGCCCTTCTCCGTCTCGACGACGTAGGCGCCGATATGCTGGGTGATGCCGCCCTTCTCCCCGGCGATGAGATTGCTCTTCCTGATGGCGTCGAGGAGCGACGTCTTCCCGTGATCGACGTGCCCCATGATCGTCACGACGGGAGGCCGCCCCTGCAGGCGCTCGGGCTTCGCCTTGCGCTTCTCGCGCAGGAGCTCGTGCCCGTAGCTCTCGGTGAACTCGACCTTGAAGCCGTAATCGTCGGCGATCATGGTGATCGCGTCGGGGTTCAGGCGCTGATTCATCGTGACCATGAGCCCGAGGCCGAGGCACTTCTGGATGATCTCGGCGGGGTCGATCTTGAGCTGCTCGGCGATCTCGGCGACCGTCGAGAACTCGGGAAGATGGATGACGTTCTGTTCCTCGACGACCGCCACCGCGTCCTCGCGGTGCTTGCGCCGGTGGGTCTTCCGCGTTATGTCGAGCTTCGCGAGCGTTCGCTTGACGCTGTCCTTGACCGCCTTCTGGTCCGCCTCCTTGCGCTTTTCGACCTTCTTTTCCTTGCGGGGACGCACGGGGCGCGGGGGCTTCGGAGGCTTTTCCTTCTTGTCCTTCTTTGTTACTTCCTTCTTCGTCGCGGCCTTGACCCGGCTCAGGTGCTGCTCGATGAGGAGCTCCGCCCGCTGCTCGACCGTGCTCATGTGGCTCTTGACCGCGAACCCGTCCTTCACGAGGATCTTGATCAACGCATCGCTCGAGACATTGTATTTCCGGGCAAGCTCATAAACGCGAATCTTAGCCACTCGATTGCAACTCCCTTCGCTCCCTGGACACCGGACGCATCAACGGATCATTCCGCGGACGGCTCCTCCCCGGCCTCTCCGGCTTCGCCGGACTCTTCCCCGTCCTCGTCGTCACTGTCCTCTTCGACGTCTTCTTCGATATACTCTTCAGTTTCCCCGGCGGTCTTCCGGTCGGCCTCCTCGGCCTCTTCGCTCTTCTCCCCGGCGCTTTCGTCGCCGCTCTCCTTGCCGGCTTCCTCCTCGATATCCTCGTCGAGAGCCTCCTCCGCCTCTTCGCCGGCTGGTTCACCGGCGCCGGCCTCCGGCGTGGTCTCTTCCTTCTTCCCCTTCTCTCCGGCGTCCTTGAACACATCCGCCTCGGTGAGGGGGGGCTCCTCTTTCTTCTTCTCTTTCTTGTCGGGGCCGAAGATCGCCTCGTCGAACAGCGGCTTGCCCGCCTCCACCTCCTGCATCTCTTTCTTGAGAAGCTCCTCGAGCGCCTTGTTGAGCTCCTCCATCGTTTCGGCCGCCGTGTTCTTCAGCTTCTCCGCCGTCTTCTCGCCTATACCATCGAGCTCGGTGAGCTGATCGACCGGCGTGCGATGCAGCTTCTGGACGGTCAGGATGCCGGCGCCTTTGAGCTTCTGCGCCATCCTCGCCGTCACGCCGTACATCTCGGAAATATCCATCTGGAGCTTCTGGTCGAGCTTATCGCGCTTCTCGGTCTCCTTCATCGTGATGAGGTCGATCTTCCAGCCGCTGAGCTTGGAGGCGAGGCGCACGTTCTGCCCTTCCTTGCCGATCGCGAGCGAAAGCTGGTCGTCCTCGACGATCGCGAGCACGTGGTGCTCCGACTCGTTGAAGCGCAGGGAAGCGACCTTCGCCGGCGCGAGCGCCTTCGTGATGAACTGGTTCTGGTCTTCGCTCCAGCTGACGATATCGATCTTCTCGCCGTGGAGCTCGTTGACGACCGCCTGCACGCGGGAGCCCTTCATCCCGACGCAGGAGCCGACCGCGTCGACCTTGTCGTTGCGCGAATGGACGCCGATCTTCGACCGGCCGCCCGGCTCGCGCGCGATGGTCTTGATCTCGACGTCGCCGTCGAATATCTCGGGGACCTCCTGCTCGAAGAGCTTGCGGAGGAACTGCTCGCTTGCTCTGGAAAGGGTGATCTGGGGGCCCTTCGCGTTCTTGTCGACCTCGAGGATGATCGCGCGGATCGTATCGCCCTGGTTGTACCGTTCCTTCTTGATCTGCTCGCGCATCGGCAGGTACGCCTCGGCGCGTCCGAGGTTCACGAGAATGTTGCCGCGGTCCACCTGGCGGACCGTACCGGAAACGATCGCCCCGACCTTGTCCTTGTATTCGTCGAAGATGCGGTCGCGTTCGGCCTCGCGCACTTTCTGCATGAGCACCTGTTTGGCGGTCTGGACGGCGTTGCGCCCGAACTCGTCGAGCGAGATGTAGACCTCGACCTCGCCGCCGACCTCGGCCGAACGGTCGATCTTCTTCGCGTCCGCCGGTGTGAGCTCGGCGAGCGGCACCGTCACCTCCTCGACGACCCGGTAGGTCCGGTAGATCTCAAGCATCCCCTTCACCTCGTCGATGTGCACCTTGAACTCCGCCTCCTGCCCGTACTTGCGCTTGCCCGCCGAGACGAGGCTCTGTTTGATCATTTCAACGAGGGTGTTCTTGTCAACCTTCTTCTCGCGGATGATCTGCGAGAAAGCTTCTATGAAGCCACCATTCATCGCACCAATCTCCCTTTTCGGATAATCAACGCATTCTATTTCAGTTCACGGCCAAAGTCAAAGTCTTTTGCCCCGGCGCTCCCCGCGCGGCTCCCGGCGTTCCGCCTCCGGCGCGCTCGCGGCGACCGGATGCAGATTCGCCCGCATGACGCTCTCGAACGCGATCACCCGCTCGACCCCGTCCGCGGACAGGGTGAACGACGTCTCGGCTGCGGCGACGATCCGGCCGATCGCCGTCGTCTTCGCGCCGAGCGCGTCGAAATACTCCACGCGCGCGCGCTCGCCCCGGAATCTCGCGAAGTGCGCGGGCTTCGTGAGGGGCCGGGTGAATCCCGGCGAGGAGACCTCGAGATTGTACGGCCCCGGAAGCGTCTCGACGCCGTCGAGCACGAGACCCAGCGCCTTCGTGACCCGGACGCAGTCGTCGATGGTCACGGCCTGGTCCCCGCGGTCGATGAAGAGGCGGATATACTTGCGCCTCCCGGATTGATACACGTCGGCCTTGACGAGCTCGTACCCGAGAGCGTCGAGCTCCCGTTCGACGAGACCATTGAGCTCACCGTCAAGATCCATGCGACCGCCTCGAGGTGCTCGATAAAACAAAAATGGGGGCCCCGAGCCCCACACATCGTTCAATAGGTAGCGGAAACGAGGGGAGAACGCAAGAGAAATATTGGACCGGCGCTCGTCCCCGATGAAGCGGACGGGCACGCTCCCGACGGCCGCGATGACGCCGCGTGCCGTCATCCGCCTCTCGTCAGAATTTGAATTCGGCGTTCAGGCGGACGTCGATCGACTGGTGCACCTGCCCCAGCCGTCCTCCCGAGGTGCGCTGGTAATTGATCCCCAGGCCGCCCGTCACGTTGTTGCTGAACCGGTACGAGACGTTCGGCGACACCGAGAGCACGGCGGAGGGCGGATCGATCTGCGTCGATGCCCTATTGTACGCGAGATCGAGCGCCGTCGTGAGGACGCTGTTGAAGCTGATCTTCCGCCTGTTGAGGAGCGGGAGCGGTATCCCGAAGCCCTTGCTTCCCTGAAAATTGTACTTGAGCCCGAGGTTCACGCCCCAGGCCATGTTCCAGAGCTCCTGGTTGTTGTTGATGGTCGTTTTCTTGTTGTAGGTGGCGCCGAGGTTGGTCGAGAGCGTGTTCTTCCATTCGAGGTTCCAGGTGGGGCTCATCGAGTAATCGTTCTCCTCCCCGCTCAGCGTCACGCTGTTTCTCCGTTCGAATCCGACCACGAGATTGCTCTGCGTCATATACCGGCTGAGAAGCCGGTACTTCTCCATCCCCTTCCAGTTGAGGGTGAGCGTCGGCCAGACGGAGCTCGTGTTCGTGGATCGCTTGCCGCTGAAATCGTCCTCGCCCAGGTTGAATCTCCCCTTGACCTCGACCCCGATGTTCGCGGTGAGCCCGACCGCGGATCGAAGATCGATGCTGACCGAGTTCGTCGCCCGCAGCGGGGTGTTGTCGGCGATGGAATCGTTCGCGCTCGGAGCGCCGGAACGCTCGGTGAACCCGAGCTGGTACCAGGGATCCGCGCGGTCGTACATCCGGTCGTAGGAGCTGCGGTGGTCGATGTTGATGTTGGCGTTGATCGGCTCGACGGAACCGAGGAAGCGAATGAGCTTCCTGACCGGCAGGAGCGGATCGTATCTCTTTGTCCGAAGCGTGTCCACCTTCGCCCGGGCGGTGTCCATCCTCGCCGCCGCGGTCGTATCCGCCCGCACGCCTCCCGCCTCACCGGCCCGCGGCTGGAGCCCCGGACGCGCTCCGAGAGCCTTGAGCCCTCCGGCTCCCGGTCCCTGCGCCGGCTGCCCCGCGGCGGAAGCCGCCGGGGCGCTCCCCCCCGCGGGAGGCGGCGCCGCCCCCTCCTCCTCGGGCCGCTCGACCTTCCCCGCATCCTCGTGCTTCGGGTTCTGCTGCTTCTCGTGCATCTGCCTCACCCGGTCCTGGGCGGTCGTCGGCAACGACCAGGAACCGCCGGAGGCGCCCCCCGAGCGCTTCGGCGTTTCCCCCTTCCCGACGAGATTGAAGATCTCGCCGAGCCTCATGATGTATTTTCCCGTGTCGACGATGAACGCGAAGGTCATCTCGCGTTCGTTGCTGATCGAGCGCGTCCCGAACGGATCGTAGACCGGCACCCCGTTGACCGTTTCACGCAGCTGGCGCCTGCTCGGACTCAGGTCCTCCGAGTAGCGGCTCTTGTAATCGAAACGCGGATTGAACTCCGAGAGAATGAAGATCTCGCGGCTCGGCTGGAAATCGAAGCTCAGGTTGTGAGCGAAGTTCGTTTCCGCGCCGATCGGGATTCCGTGGAAATTGTGGTCGACCGCGAGATCCCGCTGCTCGGTCAGGTTGAAATTGATCTTGACCGACTCGAACGGCTCATACAGCGTGTTGACCGCGTTCTGCCAGCTCGCGCTGTAGTAGGACGGGCGCTTGACGAACGTCGTGTCGCCGCTCAGCGTGTACTGTTGATCCGTCTGGCGGCTCGCCCCCGTCTCGTACGAGAAGCTCGAGAGCCAGTAACGCCATTTGACCCCGCGGAAGAGACCGAGCTCGCGCTTCTGCCTGAACTGCAGCTGATAGCTGAGGCTCCCGCTCATCGTCCGGGTCGTATCCCGGAGCGTCGACGATGAGTTGTCGCGTTCCGAGTAGCTGAAGGACGTCTTGAGATTGTCGAAGAGGTTCTTCATGATGTAGTTGGATGAGCCCCTCCTCGACATCGAAACGTTGAACCCGTAGCTCCTCGAGATGCTCTCGAGATTCTTCTGCACGTCCGGATCCGCGATCTCGACGTCCGAGTTGAGCATGTACTTGGGGAGCATGCTCGTCGAGTTGTACTGGAGATTGACCGGGAGCTCGAACCCCCCCGTCGGTATGAAGTAGTTGACCTCCGTCTTCGCGTTGAGGTTGAGCCCGCTGTTCGTCGAGCCGCTCCCGCGGCTTTGCTGGAGCGAGCGGAACTCGGGCCCCGTCCGCGTATAGCTCCCGTTGACCTGGAGAATGCCCGCGAAATCGGCGCTGAACCTCACGTTCTCCGCGTGGTCGATGTCCCGGCGCACGCTGCCGAGCCTGATGTCGTCGAACCAGACCTCCCCCGTGCCGAGCGTCCGGTTCGACCTGTTCCTGAGACCGGCGAAGAGGAACCGCACGTTGAAGAGGGTCGGATTGCCTCGCAGCCTCGCGTTGTAGAGCCGGCCGCTGACGGCGTCGCGGATCTCCTGGGTGACGATCTTCGCGGGGTGTTTCGAGTCGGCCTTGAACTTGAGATTCGTCAGATCGCTCATATTGACGTTCACCTCGATCCACTGTCTCGAGGTCTCGCTCGTGAACGGCACCTCGACCTCGTAGTAGCTCGTGCTGTCGTACGCGATCTGGAAGTAGAAATCGACGTTGTCGCCGGCTTCGACGGTGAAGTTGGGCCGCACGAAGAACTGAAGATCCCGGTACTGCTGGTAGTTCTGCCCCTGTCCGAAGAAGGGCTTCACGATGCGGAAGGAGGTCGAATCGGCGAACTCGTCGAAATCCAGCCGCAGCGATCCTTCCTTGTTGTCGATGCCCTCCTCCTGCTGAACGGTGTACGGCGGCCGGTACTGGCTCGCGTCGTCCTTGTTGTCGATGGTCCCCACGACGAGCTGCTGCCCGGGAGCCTTCTTGCTCGAGTCGAGGCTGTCGGCGAGGTTCCGGATGCCGTTGAACTCCCAGTGGCTGCCGACGAACTGAAGCTCGCCGAACTCGAC